>CANKZL010000127.1 GCA_947488385.1 Acidimicrobiaceae bacterium
GAATTAGAGCAAGAACTGACACGATTGGCGACTTCATAATGGGCATCAAAGGCTTCGGCAAAAAACTAAACGCCGATAATCAAGAGATCGACTCAGACCGCCTTTGCGAAAGATTCAAAGATTACGGCTTCGCTTCACTAGAAAATTTGCCGCTACGCAATCGCATAAAAATTGGAGGCGAAGTAAAGCGCATGCGCATCAAACCCCGCAGTGGCATTCCTGCTGTTGAGATCGTTATTAATGACGGAACCGGCGAAGCAACGGTGATTTTTAGTGGCCGCAGAAATATTCCGGGCATTGAACACGGCAAGTGTTTGATGGTCGACGGTGTGCCACACCGCGACGGCAACCGAACTGTCATTTTGAATCCTGCTTATTCGTTGTTGACGATTTAGCCGATCAAGATTTTTTGAATCGCCACCTCGGCGTCTTCGGTAATTAAAACCATTACTTCATCGCCTGCACGCAAGATCGTGTCGCTTTCGGGCACGAGCACAACTTCGTCACGCACGACTGCGACAACTGTGGCGCTACGCGGAAACTTCAAATCTTTTAGGGTCTTGTCGCATGCTGGTGAATTCGGAGCCAACGTAACTTCGGCGAGTTCGGCTTTGCCACCTTTGAAATCCATAAGTTTGACGAAGTTGCCGACCGAAACTGCTTCTTGCACCAAACTGGTAATCAAGTGAGGCGTTGAAACTGCGATATCAATACCCCACATCTCGTTAAACATCCAATGATTTTTCGGATTATTCACACGTGCGATTACGCGCGGCGCACCAAACTCTTGTTTCGCCAATAACGAAACAACCAAATTGTCTTCATCGTCGCCGGTGACCGCTGCGACTACTTCTGCATCGCCGACACCTGCGGCACGAAGCACTTCAACATCGCACGCATCACCAAGGTGCCATCGCACGCCTTTGGCTTCTTCTTCTTTGCCGTAGTTGCGCACGACTCCGCGATCATTTTCGACAACGATTACTTCGTGACCCGCTGCAACAAGTTGTTCTGCAGTAAAGCGACCGACGCTTCCGCCACCAGCGACAATCACTTTCATGACGAGCCCTTCTTCAAAAATGAGTCAAGGTCTTTGATCGAGTCTTTTTCTACCGCGAAGTAACAGACATCACCTTGTTGAACAACTGACTTTGCATCTGGAATCACCGCTGAGCCCAATCGGCGAACCGCTGAAATGCGCGCGCCCTTGATTTCAAGTTCAAGAACTTTTTGACCAACAAGAGAGTTCGGCATTGCGCGTTCAACGAGCATCACACTCGAACTTGGGTCGGTCCACTCGACTGCCGGTAAGTCGGGCAAGATTCGTCGAAGAATTCGATCTGCCGTCCATTTGACTGTTGCAACCGTCGAGATACCGAGCCGTTCATAAATTTCTGCTCGCTTCGGGTCATAGATTCGGGCAACAACGTTTTCGATACCAAATTTTTCGCGCGCAACTCGAGCTATCAAAATGTTTGAGTTGTCACCGTTTGTTACTGCAGCGACAGCGCTGGCTTGTTGAATGCCAGCGGCTTCAAGCACGTCACGATCAAAACCAATGCCCGCAACTTTTGAGCCCTTGAAGTCGTCGCCCAAACGAACAAAAGAGTCGGGCTTTCGATCGACTACGGCAACCGTATGGCCCGCACCGACAAGCCCAAGAGCCAATGTTGAACCGACTCGACCGCAACCAACAATGACTACATGCACTCTCACAAGCATAAGCCAATAACTAGGCCATCAACTGAGTGTTGTGCGAAGATATACGACCGAAATGGTCCTTTCTCCTTCTGCTCTAAAACGTTTCTTCATCGGCAAGCCAATTGCCAGTTCTGAAGACGCACATCACCGGCTTTCGAAGAAGATTGCGCTGCCAGTTTTTGCAAGCGACGCGATTTCAAGCACGGCATACGCCACCGAAGAAATTCTGATCGTATTTTTGTCGCTGGCGGCCGTCGGCCTCACGGCTTACGAAAACTTGGTGCCAATCTCGATTCTTGTAATCATTTTGTTGATCATCGTCGTAAGCAGCTATCGACAGACAATTTACGCCTACCCGAATGGTGGTGGCAGTTACATCGTCTCGCGTGAGAACTTGGGTCGCTCACCGTCGCTAGTTGCTGGCGCTTCAATGCTTGTTGACTACATTTTGACCGTTGCCGTGTCGGTAAGCGCCGGTGTTGCCGCGATTGTTTCGGCATTCGGCAACTTGGCGCCATACCGAGTTGAGATTTGTGTTGCTTTTATTTTCTTGATCACACTTGCAAACTTGCGCGGTCTCAAAGAATCAGGCGCGTTGTTCGCGCCACCTACCTATCTATACATAATCAGTCTGGCATCGCTGATTATCGTCGGCTTATACAAGGTGTACTTCAAAGACCTCGGGCCGATTGATCACTCTGACGAATACGCAAAAGAACTTCTCTCAGGACAAAAAACCTTGACGCTGTTTTTCTTCTTGAAAGCGTTTTCGTCTGGTGCTGTTGCCTTGACCGGAATCGAAGCGGTTGCCGACGGAGTGCCTGCATTCGAAAAGCCAGAGCCAAAAAACGCCTCAAAGACTTTGTTGTGGATGGCAGTAATTCTCGGAACTTCATTTTTGGGTCTGAGTGTTCTGGCTCAGAAACTAGAACCAATCAAAGACCATGAGGGCGAGATCAAAATAACTGTTCTTGCTCAGATGGCCGAGCAGGTATACGGCGGCAGAAATATTTTCTTTTACATCACACAATTTGCGACTTTTGGAATTTTGATCTTGGCAGCAAACACGGCATATGCCGACTTCCCAAGACTTTCTTCAATCATTGCCAAAGACAACTTCTTGCCGCGACAACTTGCCAATCGAGGCGACCGCTTGGTCTTTTCAAATGGCGTCATCTTTTTGGGGCTGGCCTCGGCAGTTCTCGTAATTTCATTTGGTGGCATTGTCAACGCGTTGATTCCGCTTTATGCAGTGGGTGTTTTCACCGGCTTCACTCTGAGTCAATTCGGCATGCTCGTTCGCCATCGCAAACTCAAAGAACCGGGCTGGCAAGCACGTGCATTCTTCTCGGGTGTTGGTGCCCTAACTACATTCGCCGTCGCAGGCACCGTCGTAGTAGTCAAGTTCACCGACGGGGCGTGGATCCCGGCGTTTGTGATCCCAACGATGATGGCTATTTTCTTGGCAATTAATCGTCACTACACACGTGTTCGCTCGTTCTTGCAAATCGAAGAGGGCTACATCGCGCCGCGACGCACCCACACAGTTGTCGTGCTTGTTGGTTCAGTAAATAAAGGTGTGTTGCAGGCCGTCAAATATGCCGAGAGTTTGCGACCTGACAAGATTTTGGCGATTTCGGTTGTGGGCGCACAAGAAGACAAAGAGAAACTCGATGCTGACTGGGCGAAATACAACATGACTGTCGAATTAGAAATGCTGTCAGATGATTTCAGAAACTTGACTGACACGATTTTGACTCGCATCAACCAGCTAGATGATGAATTCAGCGACGACATCATCACGGTAGTAATTCCCGAATTTGTCACCGCGCTGCGATCGCAGTGGTTGCATAACCAGTCTGCGTTGTCGATTAAGGCACGATTGTTGTATCGCCCAAACACGGTAGTTACCTCGGTGCCAATCGTTATTGAGTAACTAGCATTACGGATATATGAAAATCATTATTTCTGGTGCAAGCGGTCTAATCGGTAAACCACT
>CANKZL010000128.1 GCA_947488385.1 Acidimicrobiaceae bacterium
GTTTACCCAGCGGGGCACACTGGTTTCGATTTGTTTTTGATGTTGAAGTTCATGGCGCTACCGACCTTGGTAGTTGCTATTCAGATCATTGCCACCTACAGCCGCTATATGCGTTCTTCGCTTTTGGACGTCTTAAATTCTGATTACATGCGCACTGCCCGCTCTAAAGGTATTAGCGAGCGTCGAGTGTTGATCAAGCACGGTATGCGTAATGCGTTGATACCTGTCGTGACGATAGCTGCGCTTGATGTTGGGTCAATTGTTGGTGGATTAATTATCACCGAGAATATTTTTTCGTATCCGGG
Source organism: Acidimicrobiaceae bacterium (assembly GCA_947488385.1). Classification (GTDB taxonomy): domain Bacteria; phylum Actinomycetota; class Acidimicrobiia; order Acidimicrobiales; family Ilumatobacteraceae; genus BACL27. The sequence continues at coordinate 306 of CANKZL010000128.1, forward strand.
CATGGGTTTGTATTTCTTAAAATCCTTTGGCGAGGGCGATTTTCCGCTTTTAATGCCGTGGATGGTTGTCATCGTGGCGTCGGTTTTGTTTTTCAATTTGATTGCCGATATCTCGTATGCATGGCTGGACCCAAGGATTCGTCTTGAGTAGCAACTCTGTAAATGCTCTCACGCCTCGTCAGATGGCGTTCAGGCGGTTCATTTCGCACAGGGCTGCCGTAGTCAGTTGTTTTGTGATTTCGATTCTCGCATTGTTTGTGGTGTTAGCACCGTTCACTGCGAGATACGGAGTCAATCAATCAGTGCAGGCTCCACCGAATTCATTTTTGTCACCACGAGGAATTGCATGGCTTGGCACCGACGATATTGGTCGAGATATTTACAGTCGATTGATCTATGGTGTTCGTGTTTCGTTGCTGATTGGTCTCGCAAGTGCGTTAATTTCAGTAACTTTGGGCGCCCTCGTGGGTGCTATTGCTGGCTTTCGTGGCGGAAAGTTCGATGACATCATGATGCGCGTCACCGATCTCTTTCTGGCTTTTCCATTTTTGGTAACACTGTTGGTAGTGCGAAACGTTCTGGGTGCGCTGCCATGGATGAAGCCAATAACTGGAGAGATGAATTCAGTTCGCTTCATCATTGTGCTTTTCGGAATATTTGGTTGGATGGGTGTGGCTCGTATCGTTCGGGGTCAAGTTTTGTCGCTTAAAGAACGTGAGTTTGTTGAAGCCGCTCGTGCTGTTGGTGCTTCACGGCGATACATCATTGCCCGTCACTTATTGCCAAATTCTGTTGGCCCGATTATGGTCGCTCTCACGTTTTCGGTGGTCGGAGCGATCATCAGCGAATCGACTCTTGCGTTTTTCGGCTACGGACCTCAGGCAGGTGACGGCGCGACTTCATTGGGAATTCTCGTTGGTCAGGCAAAAGGTGCTGTACAGACCGGTTTTTGGTGGCTTGCGGTGTTTCCGTGTGTTGCTCTCATTGTTATTGCATTGAGCATCAACTTCATCGGCGATGCATTGCGTGATGCGACCGATCCTCGTCTTGATCGAGGTGCATGATGTCAGAAAAGATCCTTGAGATCCGCAATCTTCACGTCACATTCGAAACGCCTTCTGGGCCGCTCGAAGCAGTACGCGGAGTCGACCTAGACGTATCTGCCGGCGAATTGCTTGGTGTGGTGGGCGAGTCTGGTTCGGGTAAGTCGGTTACATTCTTGGCGACGATGGGGCTTTTGCCGACGCGCGCCAAGGTTACGGGCTCTGTGTTGTTGGCAGGTGAACAATTAATTGGGGCTTCCCCAAAGCAGATGCGTTCAGTACGTGGCCGACTTTTGTCGATGATCTTTCAAGACCCACTCTCTGCTTTAAATCCCGTACATCGAATCGGCAATCAGATTGCAGAAATGTTGCAATCACATCAAAGCTTGACCAATCGCGAGGCAGAAACACGTGCTGTCGAGTTGCTCGACATTGTTGGGATACCACAACCGAATGATCGCTCCAAGCAGTTTCCACACGAATTTTCCGGAGGAATGCGCCAGCGCGTTGTTATCGCGATCGCCATCGCAAATAATCCGAAAGTATTGATCGCCGATGAGCCAACTACGGCGCTTGACGTTACTGTGCAAGCGCAAATCCTCGAGGTCATTGAGCGCGTACAAGAACGGTTTGGTACTGCGGTTGTGTTGATTACACATGATCTTGGCGTTATTGCCCGTGTGGCTGATCGCGTGAATGTTATGTATGCAGGCCGAAATGTCGAACAGGGGACGATTGACAGTTTGTTTGACCATCCAAGTCACCCATACACGCGGGGTTTGCTCGCATCATTGCCAAGACCTGGCAAGCAGCGTCTAAAACCAATCACTGGTTTTCCGCCGAACATGTTGAACCCACCAAAAGGCTGTGCGTTCCATACGCGATGTGAGTTTGCCGCAGAGATATGCAAACTTGATTTGCCTGAGTTGCAAACTTTCGGTGATCTACAGACCGCCTGCGTGCGAGCCAAAGAACTGCCGCGGGCCGAGGTGCTGTCATGACCAATGAACTTTTAAAAGTGACTAATCTCGTAAAGAATTTTGAGCTCCGCGTCAATAATGGCGGGAGACGTAAGAAACGAATTGTGCAAGCAGTCACTAATGTCTCTTTTTCGCTTGAGAGAGGTCAAACACTCGGCTTAGTCGGCGAGTCAGGCTCGGGTAAGACGACTGTTGGTCGATGTGTTTTGCGTTTGGTTGAACCTACTTCTGGCAAAGTCGAATTCGACGGCCACGACTTAGGTTCATTGAAGTTCGAAGAAATGCGTGCGCTGCGTCGAAAGATGCAAATTGTGTTTCAAGATCCGTTTGCTTCGCTCGATCCAAAGATGACAGTGGGTGCGTCGATTGCCGAACCGCTCACAGTTCAAGGTGTTCCGGGAGATCACAGCGACAAAGTTATTGAGTTACTTGAGCTAGTTGGCCTTTCTGCTGATCATGCACAAAGGTTTCCTCACGAGTTTTCGGGCGGACAACGACAACGTGTTGGCGTAGCGCGGGCTTTGGCGTTGAGCCCAGAATTGATCGTTTTAGATGAGCCGGTATCGGCTCTTGATGTGAGTATTCAGGCTGGTGTTGTGAATCTATTTGAAGACTTGCAGAAGCGTCTCGGCATGAGTTATATCTTCATTGCACACGATTTATCTGTGGTGCAACACATTGCCGATCGTGTTGCGGTGATGTATCTCGGCAAGATCGTCGAGATTGGTGATCAAGAAGCCATCTATGCGCATCCGACTCATCCGTATACAAAGGCTCTGCTATCAGCGGTGCCATTGCCTGATCCGAAGATAGAGCGTTCGCGCAAGCGGATCATGCTTGAAGGTGACGTGCCGTCACCTGTTAATCCGCCATCGGGTTGTCGCTTTCGTACCCGTTGTTGGAAGGCACAAGATGTTTGTGCGCAAGAAGAGCCAGTGCTTACGATTCGCAATAGCGGGCAGATGTCTGCGTGCCATTTTCCTGAGTCTTAAAGGTAGAATTTAGGCGTGCGAAATATAGTTACCTACATCACCGTTGTTATAAATGTGGTGGCAATGCTCTCGATGATCGTCGGCGTGTTGCTGCATAGTGGTCGCGGTGGTGGCTTGTCAGACATGTTTGGCGGTGGCGGAGGAGCAGCGCTCGGATCTGCCGCGGCTGAACGAAATCTCAACAGAATCACCACTGTTTTAGCCCTAGTTTGGGTAATCACCGTGATCGCGTTGGGGTTGTTGCTGACAAACTAGATATATTTTTAGTGCAAGTCGGAGTGGCGAAATTGGCAGACGCACCAGCTTAAGGGGCTGGCGCTCGTAAGGGCGTAGGGGTTCAAGTCCCCTCTTCGACACAATTAGA
>CANKZL010000129.1 GCA_947488385.1 Acidimicrobiaceae bacterium
CTTGACCCGTCAGAGTCAAGATACGAAATCGCACAAGTCGTGTCGCGCTTCACAAGTTTTGAAATTTCGCAACTTGATGCAAAAGCTGATAATGGTCAACTTAATTTTGATGCCCCCGATTCTCAAAGCATTGCCAGCGGTGTTGCCGCCAATGAAGCATTAGGTGTCAGCCTTGTTGAGAGCGTGCTTACTGATGCTTTATCAAAACAGAGTCTTACCAAGCTGTATCAAGAAATTGAGCATCCGCTCGTTCGAGTCTTGGCAAGGATGGAGTTTCTTGGAGTTGAAATAAACAAAAAACAATTGAATGAAATTAATGATCGTTTGACAGGCGAGTGCTTAAGGTTGACGAAGTTGCTGCACAAAGTTGCCGATCAAGAATTTAATTTGAATTCACCTTTACAGTTGCGAAAAATTTTATATGACGACAAAAAATTGACACCGGGTAAGAAAAACAAAACGGGTCCAAGCACCGATGCGGCGACACTTGAAAAACTCAGAGATCAGTGGCCAGAATTTATTGATCCTCTCCTCGAATATCGCGAGGTTGAAAAGCTTCGCTCAACTTATGGCGAAGGATTGCTCGGCGTCGTTGAAGGCGACAGTCGCATTCACGCAACCTTCAACCAAACTGTTGCCCGCACGGGGCGCTTGAGTAGTGACCAACCAAATTTGCACAACATTCCTGTGCGCAGCGAACAAGGAAAAGTGTTTCGAACAGCATTCGTCCCTCGCAAGGGTTGTCAATTTTTAGTTGCCGACTACAACCAAATTGAATTGCGTTGCATTGCGCATCTTGCGAATGACCCCGGACTTATTGAAGCCTTCAATAACAACGTGGATATTCACAATGTGACAGCAGCCAACGTTTTTGGAGTAGCAACAGACAAAGTCACGAGCGAACAACGGTCGAAAGCGAAGATGGTTTCCTATGGTCTTGCCTACGGCATGGAGGCTTACGGTCTCGCACAGCGTCTGGCGATCGGGGTCAATGAGGCGAGCGAAATTCTTGAGGCTTACTTTGCGGCTTTTCCTCGGGTGAAAAAATATATGGATGAAACAATTGAAGAGGCCAGAAAGCGCGGCTACACCGAGACTTTGTTCGGTCGGCGTAGGGCTATTCCTGAATTGCAGAATCCAAACTTTCGTATTCGTCAAATAGGTGAGCGCCAGGCGATGAACTCTGGCATTCAAGGCTTGGCTGCTGACATCTTCAAAGTTGCACTTGTTCGACTTGACCAGGCACTTGAAAGCGAAAAATTTGAGTCGCGATTGGTCCTGCAAGTTCACGATGAGGTGATTGTTGAAGGCGTTGTCGCCGAGAAGCAAGAGGTCGAGGCCTTGGTGCGAAAGTCAATGCGTGACGCAGCGCAATTGGCAGTCCCGCTCGAGGTGAACCTTGCCTGGGGCGAAACTTGGGCTGCCGCAAAAGCCTGATTTTGCGGGTTGAAAACCGGTGTCGGGGGTAGGCTGAACCGTCCTATCCACCTCTCCTATCCACCGAAAGTAATAACAGTGTCTACAACTCAATTGATGTCATCTCCCGAAATGGGCACCTTCGACGCAGAAGGAAATTACACACCGCGAAAAGTAACTGAACGAGATGTCTCGTTTGCAGATTCGATCAACGAAACGATCGTCGAACTTAAAGAAGGAAAGTTAGTAACCGGCACTGTTGTGCGAATCACTCGAGATGAAGTGCTCGTTGAGATTGGTTATAAGACAGAAGGAGTCATCCTCAATCGCGAACTTTCAATTCGTCATGACGCCGACCCAAATACGATCGTGAAGCTTGGCGAGAAGATCGAAACACTTATTCTTACGCTCGAAGACAAAGAAGGTCGTTTGCTTCTTTCGAAGAAGCGTGCTCAGTATGAGCGCGCGTGGGGCGACATCGAGGCGATCAAGAATGCTGACGGCACCGTAGAAGGTCTCGTAATTGAAGCAGTCAAGGGTGGTTTGATTGTTGACATCGGTTTGCGCGGCTTCTTGCCGGCATCGCTTGTTGAGTTGCGTCGCGTGCGCGACCTTGCCCCATACCTTGGCCAAAGAATTACTGCAAAAATTCTTGAACTCGACCGTCAGCGCAACAATGTTGTTCTTTCACGCCGAGTGTTGCTTGAGCAAAATCAAAAAGGAACGCAGTCAGATTTCTTGGAGAACCTCGCTATTGGCGAAGTTCGCACTGGTCGAATTTCAAGTGTCGTCGCTTTCGGCGCCTTCGTAGATTTGGGCGGCATGGACGGTTTGATTCACGTTTCTGAACTCTCATGGAAGCACGTAGATAATCCTTCGGCAGTCGTGAAGATCGGTGACGAGGTTTCAGTGAAGGTGCTTGAGATTGATCGTGAACGCGATCGCATCAGCCTCTCGTTGAAGGCAACGCAACAAGACCCGTGGCAAGAGTTTGCATCAAGCCATCAAGTTGGCCAGCTTGTCTACGGTCGAGTTACAAAACTCGTTCCTTTCGGTGGATTCGTGCAAGTCGGAGACGGCATTGAAGGTCTCGTGCATATTTCTGAAATGTCAACACACCATGTTGAGGCGCCAGAGCAAGTTGTAACACCGGGCGAAGAGTTGTGGGTAAAGATCATTGATCTGGATCTCGCTCGTCGTCGCATCAGTTTGTCGATCAAGCAAGCTGCAGAGGGTGGCGAGTTGGCCGAAGAGTATCGCGGTCAATTCCAGACCGACGAGCAGGGCAACTGGGTTAGTGGTGACGATTCATCGCGAGAGTCTGCTTGGGCAGAATTTTTCGATCCAAACGCAGCACCTGCCGAAGCCCCTAAGGCTGCAGAAGAACCAAGCGCAGGCTGATTAGAAATAACTGATTAGATACGGTGAGTATCTGATGATTCTCATTGGTCTCACTGGTGGCATTGGTTCAGGCAAGTCAGAGGTCGCTCGGCTGCTATCTGCTCTAGGCGCCGAAGTTATTGACGCCGATCAGATCGTGCGCGAGCTACAACAGCCAGGTGCCGAGGTTTACCACGCAATGATAAAAATGCTCGGGCAAGAAATTGTTTCGCCTGATAAGTCTTTGGATCGGGGCAAAATCGCTGGCCAAGTTTTTGCAGACGAGAGTTTGCTTAAGAAACTTAACGAGTTGATCCACCCAATTGTGCGTCGAGTGATGAATGAGAGAGTCGAAAGTTTTCGAAACACCGACAAAGTCGTTGTGCTTGATATCCCGTTGTTAGTAGAGAACCCTCGTCCTGGTCTTGATGGTGTGTTGGTCGTTGACTTAGATACACAAATAGCAATCCAACGATTGGTCGAACAGCGTCAGATGAAACTTGAAGATGCACAAGCGCGAGTCGCCAAACAAGCCACGCGAGAGCAACGTCGTGCGATTGCTGGTCATGTGATTGACAATTCTGGCGACCGTCAAGCCCTTGAAACATCGGTCGATCGTGCATGGACTTGGATACGTTCGTTGAAATGACCGAACGAAAATTCGTAGTTGAATCACCATTTACACCAGCGGGTGACCAGCCTGAAGCGATTGCAAAATTAGCTGAAGGGGTTACTCGCGGTGATCGTTTTCAAACTCTTCTCGGCATCACGGGCTCGGGAAAGTCAGCCACGATTGCTTGGACAATCGAGAAGGTACAGCGCCCAACTCTAATTTTGGCGCCTAATAAATCTTTGGC
>CANKZL010000130.1 GCA_947488385.1 Acidimicrobiaceae bacterium
AATAGAAGTTTTGGATTACATGCGATTGCGATTGCAATCATCACGCGCTGACGCATGCCACCTGACAATTGATATGGAAACGACTTCAATATGGCTGCTGCGTTTGGTATGCGCACAAGTTCAAGCAACTCTTTGCTACGAACCAGAGCATCTGCTTTGCTCATTCCGAGTCGCACTCGCAAGCCTTCTGACAATTGCGAGCCAATTCTGCGTACCGGGTTCAAAGCAGTCATTGGATCTTGGAAGATCATCGCCATGCCTGAGCCAAAGAGATTGCGAACTTCTTCTTTACTCATTGCGGTTAACTCGTGACCGTCAAAAATGACCGTGCCCGAGCGCTTCACATTGCTGCCTTGCAATAAGCCCATCGCAGCCCGACACATCACGGTCTTTCCGCTACCAGATTCGCCGACAACGCCGACACTCGTGCCAGCAGGTATCTCGATGTCTACACCTCGTACCGCTTCAAGCGAACCGCGGGGTGTGTCGAAATTGATTGACATGTTTTTGACACTCAATAAAGAACTCATACTTTGGCCTCACGACTGTCAAGTTTTGAACGCACAACGTCGCCGAGATGGTTCGTCGAAATAACGGTAAGTGCCAAAAATACAATCGGCACATACAACACATGCGGGGCGTATTCAAGATCGTTACGGCCGCGTGCAATCATGCCACCCCAACTCGCACCATCGGGTATACCAACGCCCAAAATTGATAGCGACGCTTCGGCAATAATTACGACGCCCACCGCTAAGAACGCAACGGCGATCAATGCCGGCAAAACGTTAGGCACGATGTGTCGAAGAACAATCTTTGAATCTTTCATACCCATACTGCGTGCAGCAGTCACAAATTCGCGACCCGACCACGACAGCGTTGCACCTCGCGCAATTCGACCCAAAATCGGTATCAACACAATCGTCAACGAAATAATCAAAACCATTACTCTGCGCCAAGTGGGCACTGCTTGATTGATGTCGACATTCGTCGCCAAAACTGAAACCAGCGCCAATGCCAAAACTAGGTTCGGTACCGAAAGACCAACATTAAATATTGTGACCATCACAGTGTCGATCTTGCCGCGCAAATACGCAGCCAAAATGCCGAGCACACTGCCGATAAAGCCACCAAGACCGACCGCAGCAATCGCGATAAAAACAGACATACGAGTGCCCGCCACAGCCGACGACAACAAGTCATAACCGTTGCTGTCTGTGCCCAACAAGTGACCACTTGAAAACAAACCGACTTCAAGATCATCTTCATAGACAAAGTTCCATGGTTTGAACGGCAACAACCAACCAAACAATGAGAAGAACATCATCAGACCGAGCCAGCCAATTGCAAACCAAGTCGGTTTTGTAAACTTACGCATTTACTCTCCGATCTCGCGTTCGCGGATCAACAAAACCTGAACCGACGTCTACAACAAGATTGAAAAACACGTAGAACAAAGCGATAACAGCAACGGTTGATTGCAATGCCACATATTGTCGTCCGCCGATCGCCGCAAATACTTCGAAGCCGATGCCGTATGTAGCGAAAATACTCTCAATAACAATCGCCCCACCGATCAAGCCACCCATGCTCAATGCTGCCGACGTCAAAAGAGTCATACTCGACGGGCGTAAAACGTGACGCCACAAAATTCGGCTATCGCTCAAGCCTTTTGAGGCCGCCATCGTCACATAGTCTTCACGCAAAGCTGAAATCATGTCGGCGCGCAACAGACGTGTGTATGTCGCGATGAGTCCAAGACTGAGACTTATCACAGGCATGACCATGTGCTTGAGGTGTTCTCCGAAGCCCTCGGCTATTGGCACATACCCAAGCGTCGGAAGCCATGCCAACTTAACGCCAATAAAAATAATTAGCAGCAGTGCAATCGCAAAATTAGGTACCGAAGAAAGCGCAAACAACGAATTGCTGATTATTTTGTCGGTCCGACGACCTGCTCTATATGCCGAGATAACACCAAGAGGTACCGCAATCACAAGCGCCAATATTTGGGTGTAAACCATCAACAGCAACGACCGCGGCATAGCTTGCTTTAAGTGATCTGAAACTTCTTCAGTGCCACCAGAAAAGTAGATCTTGCCAAAGTCGCCTTGCACAAAATTGCCAAGCCACTGCAAGTAGTAACCAATCGGCCCCTTGTCAAAGCCAAGTTCAGCGCGCAAAATTTCACGTTCGCCTTCACTTGCGGCAGGCAACAAAATCGTCGCCAGGTCAACAGGTATTAACCGCAGCAATAACGAGACGCCAAAAGTTACGAGAAGCAAAACGATTAGCAACTGCGCAACTCTCTGCAACCAAAAACTTATCTTCGACACCGGTTCCCCTCGTTTTTGATTTTCTCTGGTTATCGCTCAGAGCAGGCTAGACGAGAACTCATCAAGTCGGCAAGTAAACAAAAAGGGCGGTAGCGCTTACGCACTACCGCCCTTTTGAATTATCTACGAATTACTTAGTTGACCAAACACCTGTCCAGTCAATACCGAAGTTTGTTACCAAGCGGCGAGGTCCACCCGCTGCAAGGCCCAATTCACCAACACCACCGAGCTTGTTATAAGTCAGCGTGTATTGCAAGAACGAAATGTTCGCAACATGGGCTTCTTTTTGCAATTGCTCAGTTGCTTGCGCATAGAGCTTCTTCGCCTTTGCCGCGTTCGGCTCGGCGCGTGCTGCAAACAACAAGTTCTCGCTCACTTCATCTTTGAAAGATGAGATGTTCAAGATGCTGTAGAAAATCTGCAATCCGGCCAAAGCTGGTGAAAGCTTGGCTGCACCGCGCAAGAAGTGCGTTGGGTTACCACCCGATGTGTCACTGACGATGAACGGAAGAATGAACGCTGTTCCTGTTCCTTCCATCAAAAGCAATGGCAACATCTGGTACTGCATTGGGAAAGCCTTTTGAATTGCTTCAGCAGTTGTCTGAGACAACAAGTTGACTTTCATGCCCGCGGCTTCTGCCATCTCTTTCATCAACTGCGCATTTGCAGTCGAGTCTGCTGATGAGCTCACATACGGAAGGCTGAACTCTGGAGTCTTGCCTGTTTCTGTTACATAGGCAGCTACATATTCTTTAGCCTTCTTCAGGTCATAACCCGCATAACCCTTTTTGTTGTACATGATGTTGTTCGGGCCGACAATTGAATCTGGAACAGTGCCCAAACCCTTTTGACGAACCTTCAACCACTTCGCGCGATCAAGCGAATGCGAGAACGCAAGTCGAGCGTTCTTGCTGCTGAAAGGTGCGACCTTGTGGTTCAACCAAATTGTTGGGTAGTAGTCCATTGGCGAACTGATCGTCGTCAGTTTCTTGTCCTTTTGAAGCGCAAGAATTTGCTTGGCTTCTGAGGCGGACGAGAACATTGTTGCTGCAAGCGAACCGCTCTTCACACCGCTGACGCGTGGTTGCGCATCTGGGATAAATGTAAAGGTGATGCCGTCAAGGTATGGCAACGCGCCACCCTTGGCGTCTTTGCGCCAATAGTTGTCGTTCTTTGCGACTACAAGTTCAGTCAATTTATGTGAAACATACTTGAACGCTCCTGTACCCACTGGCACTGTCGAACAAGTAGGTCCTGTGATCTGAGCGATTGAACGTACAAAGTTACGACCCGATGCGTAAAGCGAATCTGG
>CANKZL010000131.1 GCA_947488385.1 Acidimicrobiaceae bacterium
ACCGTTTTTGCAAATTTTCAAATGATTCGTGGTCGGTGCAGACCAGGCAATAGCCAACAGGTTTGTCGCCAATCATGGCGATTGCACAGTCAGCGCTACCGCTATTTAGATACCACTCAAGACTCAAATTCTCGTATTGTTCGGCGCAGCTCAAATCGAATTTCAGCGGCTCGCCAATCGTCAGCGTCGACCAAAACAATTCGCGCACTTGGTTTTCGCGTCCGCGAATCGGCTCGAGGCGAACTTCGCTCATGCTGCCCATAAAGCCTGCTTTTGAGTCAGTGAGTTGAATAAATCAATCATTGACTCGCCGGCGATCAGCCAACTGAAGTCGGCGGCACGAGCAGCACATTTTTTGCGCACTTCATTTAGGTCGCGTTTCAAAATCGTTTCGACAGCGTCGGCCATTGACTCGCCGTCGGGTGATGCGATCGCGCCACATTGGTCATTGACGATCTCCATTCCAGCGCCCGAGTTAGCCACCACAACTGGCGTGCCGCAGGCGAGAATCTCGAGAATGCTCAGCCCAAAAGTTTCGAACGGGCTCGGGGCGATCGCTAAATCTGCCGAAGCCATCAATGTGGCGAGTTCTTGGCGACTTGAAATTCGCCCAAGAAAAGTAACGTCAAGCCCGTCGGCCATTGCTTCGAGTTGGCGGCGCATCGGCCCGTCGCCAGCAATCACAAACTTTGCTTTGACGCCACGCAAACTTAAGACACGTGCTGCGAGCAGCACCACATGTGGTCGTTTTTCAAACGACAACCTGCCTGCAAACAGAATCGTGCAAGCACTCGTGTTTTGATCGAAAGCCCTAAAAGAATTTGGTTTAAAAACCTCATGATCGACACCTAACGGCACAATCTTCACACGATCCTGAATCGGCAAATATTCTTCGGCCGAAAATTTGCTGGCACAAACTATTGCGTCAACATGTTGCTCGATGTTTTCGCCCCAGCGACGAAACACGGGGCTCACCGGCAACCATTTCGGAAACCGCTCTGAAACAACCTCGCTCGCGCGTTCGTGCGAGAAAACGACGCAAGGTATGCCCATGTTTCGACACCACTGCGGCACCCACGAAAGTGTTGTCTTGTCAGACAACTCGACGATGTCGGGTCGCAACTCGGCAAGAGTTTTTTGCATCTCGTCTTTGCGCACGATCGCGCGGTATCCGCCGCTAAATGGCACTGGTACACCAGGCAAACTCACAACTTTGCGACTATTTTCGATTCGGGTTTCTTTTTTCGCACCAGGTATCACCAGCGTTGTTTCATGCCCGTGGGCGAGGTATTGCTCGGCAAGCGAGTTGAGGGCAAGTCGTTGACCACCAGAAGTTGGTGTCACAAAATTTGCAACCTGAACGATGTGCATCAGCCGACACTTTCTGAAGTGCGCGAATCGGGCAACGAATATTTCAATTCGCGCCGTGCTGCGATAAAACTCGCATAGGTCTCTGATTTGTAATCATTTTTAATCGCATTCTCGATTACTGAAAAAATTGCATCTCGTGTTTCGTGTTGTTCGAGATCATCAGGGTGAATTGCAACGCGAATTGGCAAGTTCGCAACTCGCAACGCCATCGCCAGATTTTTGGTCAGTTTTGCAACCGTCGCGGTCGACGCGCTGTTTGGTCGCTGGCAAACAACAGGCGCAAAATATTTTTTTTCAGAAACAAAGTCGCGCACAAAAAAATGTGTCGTCAGATAGTTGAAACCAACTCTGCGCACGGCACCAACTGCGGCTTGCGATGTCAGCCAACCTGGGGCGACGAACCCCACAGGGCGATGGCCAGCTTTTGCGAGTACTGCGAGTCCATTGTGAAGTCTGTTGCGGGCTTCGGTTTCGCTGATGCTCCAGAACTCTTGGCAACCGCGCGCGGCAAAATTACCGACAAGTCGGCCAAAAATATTCGGTTCGTCAAAGTGATCAATTGTGTGGCTGAAGCCGTGTTGCACAACTTCGTGTCTGTCGGTCGCTGTTTCGTGCAGCCAATTGCGAAACGAATCATCACCAATCAAATCGCCACCTCGCCACGGCCCGGGCACAACCAGCATCGACACCGACAAGTTACGTTCGTTGAGCAGGTTCATCCACCTTCTTGACGCATCAAAAGTGGCTGGCGCCACATCATGCAGCGAAACGATCAACGACTTCACGAGGCAACTTCGGCTTTCACGCTCTTTTCGCCGGTCATCACCGAGCGATAGTGCTCGACAAGTTCAGCCATCACAGAGTCCCAAGTGCGGTGGGCGACTGTCGCGCGCGCATTGCCAGCGCACGTCTCGCGAACCGCATGGTTTGTCACGATTTCGTTCACACTTTCAAAGAGTGTGTCGTTGCGATGTGGCGACCAAAGAAAACCGTTGTGACCGTGCTGCACCAAATCAAGTGGTCCGCCAACCGCTGGTGCGATCACCGGCACGCCAGAAGCAAGCGCCTCTTGCACCGATTGGCAAAACGTTTCGTCGACGCCTGTATGCGTGAATACATCAAACGATGCATACAACTGTGAGAGTTCGTTGCCCGTTGCAAAACCTGTGAAGTGTGCATCGGGCATCAGTCGTTCGAGCTTTTCGCGACACGGCCCATCGCCAACGATCACGAGTGAAACATTCTTCATTTCAGCAACCTCTGCCAATCGCTCGACTTGTTTTTCGCGCGCAAGTCTGCCGACAAAGCCAACAATTATCTTTTCAGGTGCGCCAAACCGATGGCGCAAAAAGTTGTTGCGGTGAAGTGGGTTAAATCTCACATTGTCGACACCGCGCATCCAGCGCAAAACTCTTTCAACGCCATGTTGACGCAAGTCCCAAACAGCCGAAGTCGAGGGTGCAAGAGTTAAATCGCTTTTGTTATGAATTGCCGCGAGGTATTTCCAAACTGCTGGCGAAGTCGCACCGAGACGATATTGGCGAGCAAAACCCGCGATGTCGGTTTGATAAATCGCCACGGTTGGCAAATTGAGCTTTCGCGCGGCTCGCATTGCCCACGCGCCAAGAACGGCTGGCGCGGCGACGTGCACGACATCGGGCTTAATGTTGTTAAGTTCGTATTCGAGTGCTTTTTTCGGCAACGCGATGCGAAGTTCGTCGTATCCCGGAAACCCAAACGAACCCATGCGAATTACGGGTGTGTCGTTGACGCTTGTTTCGCCGGGCCCGGGCGCGATTACGGACACTTCGTGGTCGTGTTTTTTTAGATATTCGATTGTGCGCAATACCGAGTTCGTCACGCCATTGACATGGGGCAGAAAACTCTCGGCAACGATTGCGACTCGCACCAAGGAAAATTAGAAACGAAGTCTTAATTGTCGGCTTACCTCAGGTAACGGCAGTTAATCCGCAAGTTGAATGAAAAGTGAATAAAAGCGATGGCGATCCGATGAATTCTGGGCTGATCGGCGTCTAGCATCATCTTGAGCCCCCGTAGCTCAGTGGATAGAGCAACGGTTTCCTAAACCGCAGGTCGCATGTTCAACTCATGCCGGGGGCGCCAATCGCCTGCTGCGCGAGCGAAACTAGTTTTTGACGGGGTAGCGACGCCACTTGAATGGCGAGTTGATAACGACGGCGAGCAACACGAGCAGCACTGCATTCAGCAAAACTGGTCGCCAAATAAATTCAAAGCC
>CANKZL010000132.1 GCA_947488385.1 Acidimicrobiaceae bacterium
CCGACATCGTCACCGATCAAACAAGCGCCCACGACCCAATGAGTTATCTGCCAAATGATTTGACGGTCGAAGCTGCCGAAAAACTTCGCACGACAAACCCCGCGCATTACATCGACCGCTCGCGTGCGGCGATGGCCGCCCACTGCGCAGCAATGGTCGGCTTCCAAGATGCCGGCGCCGAAGTGTTTGACTACGGCAATTCACTTCGACGCGAGGCCCAACTCGGTGGCTATGACAGAGCGTTCGACTACCCCGGTTTCTTGCCCGCATATATTCGTCCGCTCTTTTGCGAAGGCAAAGGTCCGTTTAGATGGGTCGCTCTTTCTGGCGACCCGCGCGACATTGCTGCAACTGATCGCGCAGTTCTCGAGGAGTTTCCTGGTGACGAAGCACTCGCAAAATGGATGCGACTTGCAAGCGAACAAGTTGCATTTCAAGGTTTGCCTGCGCGCATTTGTTGGCTCGGTTATGGCGAGCGTCATCGCCTCGGGCTGCGTTTCAATGAAATGGTCAAACGTGGAGAAGTCTCTGCGCCAATCGTTATCGGTCGAGATCACTTAGATTCAGGCTCTGTTGCTTCTCCGTTTCGAGAAACCGAAGCGATGCAAGATGGCTCTGACGCAATTGCCGACTGGCCGTTGCTTAATGCGCTCGTAAACACCGCGAGCGGCGCAACATGGGTCAGCATTCACCATGGTGGAGGTGTCGGCATCGGTCGCAGCATTCATGCCGGCATGGTTTGTGTCGCCGACGGCACCGATCTTGCCCGCGAAAAACTTTCTCGCGTATTGTTGAGCGATCCGGGCATGGGTGTCATTCGCCACGCTGACGCTGGTTACGACCTGGCAATCAAAGTCGCCGAAGATCGCGGTGTTCGCTTGCCAATGCGTGAACAATGAAATCAATCCACGCGCAGTTTGCTTGGCTCGGCGGTGAGAGTTGTGCTCTAAACGTTCGCATCACCACCAATAACGGATTAATTTCGGCAATTGAGCCGAACTCAGCGGCGAGTGCAAAAGATTTACGCGTTGTCGGCGTGGTTATGCCCGGCTTTGTCAATACTCACAGTCACGCTTTTCACCGCGCGTTGCGTGGACGCACACACAGCGGTGCCGGCCTCGGTGACTTTTGGTCGTGGCGAACATTGATGTATCAAGTTGCGAATCGTCTGACACCTGAAAACTATTTGGCGCTCGCTTCGGCTGTGTATTGCGAAATGGCACTTGCCGGCATCACTTCTGTTGGCGAATTTCACTATGTGCACCATCAGCCAGACGGCAAGCAATATCAAGACCCGAATGAAATGGGCAAAGCATTAATCGAGGCTGCACGAATTGCAGGCGTTCGCCTAACACTGCTTGATGTCGCATATTTGCATGGCGGCCTAAATGGCCAAAAACTCGGTCAAGAGCAACAACGATTCACAGATTCGACAATCGAAAATTGGTTGTCGCGCGTTGACATGCTTGGTGCATCAAGTGCAATGCACACGGTTGGTCTTGCACCCCACAGCGTTCGGGCCGTACACGAAACCGAACTCGCACAGATCGCCAAACATCGCAAAAACCGGGTGGTACACATCCATGTTTCTGAACAGCCAGCAGAAAACGAATCTTGTCGCGCAGCAACAGGTCGCACGCCAACAAAACTCTTGAGTGATACCGGACTACTTGGCTCGTTTACATCGGCGATTCACGCCACACATCTTGATGCCAGCGATATTGCGCTGTTGGGGCAAAGCAAAACCTTCTCGTGCTTTTGCCCGACAACCGAGCGCGACTTGGCAGACGGCATTGGGCCGTCGGCAGAACTCGTTGCAGCCGGCTCGCCTCTTTGCTTGGGCACAGACTCACATGCCGTGATCGATATGTTCGAAGAGGCTCGCGCAGTTGAAATGCACCAAAGACTTATTTCTAATAAGCGCGGTGTGCATCGCAGTAGCGAACTACTCGCGTCGGCAACCGTGCACGGCGCAAGTTCATTAGGCAGCAAAAATCACGGTCTTGTTGTTGGTGCTCCAGCTGATTTCATTGCGATTGCAACAGATTCGGTACGTCTCGCATCTTTTGATGGCGAAAATGGAGCCGCCCACCTCGTGCACAGTGCAACCAGTTCAGACGTCAGAGATGTTTGGGTCGGTGGCGAGCAAATCGTAAAAGATCGCATCCACCGCTCAACACCCAACATTGCCGAGAGTTTGCGCACATCGATTGCCGCAGTGCTCTAATTACACTTATTGCATGACAGTTTTACCAATCGCCACCATCGGTCACCCCGAATTACGAATTCGTGCTAGCGAGGTTGACCCAAAAGAAATTAAGTCACCAGAGATTCAGACTTTTATAGATGACCTGGTCGAAACGATGCGTCATGCCAATGGCGCTGGTCTTGCGGCAACGCAAGTTTTGCGCCATCAACGAATCTGCGCTGTTGAAGTCAACAAAAATCCGCGGTATCCATACAAACCGCAGGTGCCATTAACGATTCTGATTAATCCGGTGCTCACGCCACTCGACGAAGACATGTTTGAAAATAACGAGGGTTGTTTGTCGGTACCTGGTTTTCGCGGCAACGTTTGGCGTTACACATCAATTCGTGTTCAGGCTTTTGATCGCAATGGCGAAACAATCGACCAAATAATTCGTGGCATGACAGCGTGCACTTACCAGCACGAAGTTGATCACCTCGACGGTCTGCTATTCATGGACAAGGTGAAAGATTCAAACACATTTACGACTTGGGACTCTTTTGACAAGTTCCATCATCATGACTTTGTCGTTCGAGTTAAGGAACTTGTCGCGAAGTTTGGTTCTTAGTGCTCGTTCTCACCGGTATCGGTACTCTCGTTACCAACGATGCCACACTTGAGCGCGGCAAACTCGGAGTAATCAACAACGCCGCACTTGTCGTCGGCGATGACAACAAAGTTGCTTTGGCATGTGAGGCCGTCAACTTGCCGCGTGAGTTGCGCACAAATGCATTCGACATCGGCGGTCGAGCGGTGATTCCTGGTTTCGTTGATAGTCACACTCACCTAGTTTTTGGCGGCGATCGCGCTTCAGAGTTTGAAGCACGTATGTCGGGCAAACCATATACAGCAGGAGGAATTCGCACCACGATGGCGGCCACTCGTGGCGCGTCTAACGACACACTCGCCGAAAACGCTCGACGACTTGCCAACGAAGCGTTACACACCGGAACGACAACACTCGAAACAAAATCTGGTTACGGTCTGTCAGTTTTAGATGAAACTCGTTCGCTGCAAGTCGCGGCTTCAATTACTTCGGAAACTACTTTTCTTGGCGCGCATGTTGTTCCGCCAGATTCGCAAATTGACGACTACGTAAACCTTGTTTGCGGCGAGATGCTTGCGCAATGCGCAGCGTCGGCAAAATGGATTGACGTTTTTTGCGATCGTGGTGCGTTTGAGATCGATCACGCGCGGGCGATTCTGAGCGCCGGCGCAAAAGCAGGCTTGGGCATGAGAATTCATGCCAATCAACTGCAACACGGTGGCGGAGTGCAACTGGGTGTCGAACTCGGTGTCGCCTCATGCGATCACTGCACGCACTTGAACGATGCAGATGTTT
>CANKZL010000133.1 GCA_947488385.1 Acidimicrobiaceae bacterium
ATCAAAACACTGAGGTGAGTCTTGACGACGTGCGACGACATTTGCAGGCGGCTTTGAAAGACTTACAATGCCATTTACATCTGTTTCGACCAAATTAAAATATGGCGATCGGTGGGCGGGCGTACCAGTGATCACATTGTCTGCCTGAGCTGATTGAAGAAGTTCTAGTGCGCCAATAATGTCACTTGATTCTCTCAGGGGAGCAGTCGCATCTAGATCAATAATCACTTCAAATTGCCCGAATTTCTTCTCGGCGTTTTCAACACAGTGTTTGATCGCCGGGAGTTTTGGAGCAGTATCTGTAGCCAACTCTGCAGGTCTATCAACGCAAAACGTTGCACCGTTGGCAAGCGCGACTTCACGGATTTCTTTGCTGTCGCTACTTACGACTATTTGATCGAATAATTTTGTGGCGATTGCTTGTTCAATTGAGTAAACAATGAGTGGCTTGTTGTTTATCAACCTGAGATTTTTATTTGCAACACCTTTAGAGCCGGCTCGTGCGCAAATAGTGCATAAAATTTTCATTGAATAATCCACTTTGATTTTTTGGCAGATTTCTCAACAGCTTCAATCGTCGCGACTACTTTCAAGGCGTCGGCCAACGAGCAGATAGATAGATCTTGATTATGAATCACTGCATTGTGTTGAGAAATATATGTGCTATCAGGATGCACGTCAAAACTCTTTTGACTGTTGTTGAAGGTTGCTGAATTGCTAACAAGATCAATTTGGATTGTTCCGTTATTGCCGTTCACAGTAATCAGTCGCTGTCTGAGTCGATCTGAGTAATTCATTTGTACCGACACTGCAGAGCATCTATCAGTTTGCAATAAAATTGAAAACGTGTCATCAGTTTCAATCTCAAGGTCACTAAATTTGCCGCCAATCGCCGTAATTTTCTTCCAGTCTCCAAAAATATATTGAACTAGATCTAATTCATGGCTTAAGTCGCGCAAAACGCCACCACCCGAGTCAGTTTTTGCTGAACTTGAATTTCGGTAGTCGCTGTCTGGTCTCCAAGTTGGTAGATATTGTCCAACATAAAAGTTGACTGAAGATACTGCTCCGAGTTGTGGGAGGGTTTCTTGCAGCCAGACTATCGCTGGATGAAATCTCAAGTTGTAGCCAACAGCCAAAAGCTTAAAGCGATTCGGTTTGAGTTTTTCTGACCGATCAAAGATTGGTTTTTCAACCAGCACAGAACCTATAAAGTTCTTTTCGATCAAAACACTGAGATCTGCAAAGTGCTGCGATGTTTGGCTTGCCAGTACTACGTATTCGAAATGTTCTTGAGCGAGCGCATCTGTGAGTGATTTATATTTTGCTGACTTTGAACTTTTAGAAACGACAACAACTTCATGTCCGAGTTCTTGAAGTAATCGTTGGTGTCTTTGTCCAATTGAGCCTGCTCCAACTACAGCAACTTTCACTGAAGTTCCTGTGGCCATTCTCGCTGAGCGCGTTCGAGTTCGTCTAGGCGACCAATATCAACCCAATATTCATGAAGCGGAAATGCGGCTGTGCGGTGTCCGTTTGCAGAAAGTTTCGCAAAGTGAGTTGGCATGTCGTAAAAAGTGTCATTTGGGATATTTTCTAGACCCGTTTGACTGATTACATAAATGCCTGCATTAACCAAGTGGCGTTGAATTGGCTTTTCTTCTACACCAACAATTTGGGTTCCGTCCACTTCAACAACGCCGTAGGGAACTTGGTAGTGGTCTTCACGTACAACCATTGTCGCCACTGCGCTTTCGCGCTCATGGAAGTCAAGAAGTGCATCAACAGAGATTCGAGTCAAAAGATCGCCGTTCATCACGATGATTGGCGCATGAACGTTTTGTGGAAGGAGCGAGAGACCTCCAGCGGTCCCCAGCCGTGACTTTTCATGGAGATAATTGATTGTCGCACCCAACTGTGAGCCGTCACCAAAATAATTTGTTATCACTTCTGCTTTGTAGTTCAGCGAGACAAAAAAATTAACAAAGCCTTGATCCACAAAAGACTGAATTATCGTTTCTAATATTGGTTTTCCGCCCACTTTGAGCATCGGCTTTGGCGTGTCTTGGGTGAGTGGGTGAAGTCGCGTGCCAAGTCCGCCCGCCATAATTACTACGGCGTTTGGTTTCTGGTGTGCGCCAATCATGTCGTCAACTGTGAGTACATCGACTACTCGGCCTAGATCGTCCAGCAACGGCATCTGGTGGATTCGCTTTTCACGCATTAATTTCAAAATGGCAGCACGGGGAGTTTTTGCAGCGCTGGTTATTGGCTCTCGGCGCATCGCTTCTTCGGCCGTTATATCTAAGTCTTTTCCAGCGAGAATTGCTTTACGAATATCACCATCGGTGACCGTGCCCAAGAGTTTGTTGCTCGCATCTACGACAAGGGCAATTTGCAAGTTGCCGTTAGTGATGGCTTCGATGGTTTGACGCAGTGAGGTCGAACTCGAAACGAGAGCATCTCGCCAATTAGACATTGCTTCTATTCTAATTGTGCTGCAGGGTTCCCCACGACGGTGGTTGCTGGTTTTACATTGTGGCGCACAACAGCACCAGCACCAATTACACAGTTATCGCCAATTTCAATGCCTTGAATGATGACTGCTCCGGCTCCGACAAATGCTCCGTGACCGATCTTTACCGAGCCAGAAATAATTGCACCAGGCGAAATTACTGCATGATCGGCGATGACGACGTCGTGATCGATTGATGCTCGAGTGTTGATCACAACATTTTCGCCGACGCTGACGCGATTTTGTAAAACCGCTCCGGCCATTATCTGTGCGCTATCAGCAATTTTGCATTCTGCGCCAATTGATGCCGCCTTATGAATCACGCCACGAAATTTAAAACCAGACTTAGACCAATGCTCGAAAGTTTCTGTGCGCTTTTTACTGCTGCCCGTTGACCCAAAGCCGTTAACTAGTTTCGTCACTTGTGGATCAAAAGATTTAATGACGTCATCACCGCCGACAACTTTTACGCCGAAAATTTCTGTGCCAATGGCGATGTTCGCGTCAACCACTCCGTGAATAGTTTGTTGGCTTGACAACAAAGCATCAAGTACAACTCGGCCGTGCCCCCCGCAGGCAATTAAATATGTTTTGGTGTTGCTCATTACGGAATGACTTCGTTTTCAGCGATATCTGATGTTGCTTTAGTTCCAAGCAGCGACCAATACTCAAATGGTGACCGACCCGTGCCCGGCCGTTTTATTGAGACATTTTCTGACGTGAATTCATCACCGGCTTTGATTGCTTTTGAGGCAACCAAACTTCGTCGAGCAATCTTTTTGTTTTTAAGTTCAATTTCAGTTGGCCGTTTTGTGCCATCACCGAACGCGTTTTCAAGATCCCTAACTTGGTCAACAAGATTTTTAAATTCGTTTGGTTCAAGCGACGCTTTATGGTCGGGGCCCGGCAAGTCGCGGTCAATTGTCAAGTGTTTTTCAATTACTGTTGCACCCATTGCTACAGCCGCGACTGCAAGATGAATACCAACAGAGTGATCTGAAAAGCCAACCTGGCAGTCGAATTTTTCGCGGAGCGTCAACATTGCTCGCAGATTTACATCGCTCGGGACTGT
>CANKZL010000134.1 GCA_947488385.1 Acidimicrobiaceae bacterium
ATTTCGAGAGAGATCTCTCGCGGAGCATGAGTAACGCCGATTCGAATATCCACTGTTCACTTCTTTCGTTATTGAGAAATATTGCTAATCAACACACTAGGCGCAACGCCCAAATCCCGCGAGATCTGACTTCTATCTAATTTCTAATAGTTAATTAACTTTCAGCGCGGCGCTGAAAACCTTCTTGGGCTTCATGTCCTCGGCGATGCGCTTGGCAAGTTGCGCGAAGATCTGACCGACTTCGGATTGCGGGGCTATTGCTGCGATTGGTCGACCGGTGTCGCCACCTTCTCGAAGCTGCTCTACCAACGGAATCTGCGCCAACAGCGGAATCTTCAATTCGTCGGCCAGCAACTGTCCACCGCCACTGCCAAACAGTTCGTAACGCTGTTTGTCTTCACCGATGAACCACGACATATTTTCGATGATTCCTCGCACTGGAAGATTTACTTTCGCCGCCATCGCCGCCGAAAGTCGTGCAACTTTTTGCGCAGCGACTTGTGGCGTTGTGACCACAAGAACTTCGGCACGTGGCAAATACTGGCTAAGGCTCAACGCAATGTCGCCAGTACCTGGCGGCATATCGATCAGCAAGAAATCAGGTTCATCCCAATAAACGTCTGTCAAAAATTGTTCGAGCGCTTTGTGCAACATCGGACCGCGCCAAACGACGGCCTGACCTTCCGGAACAAAGTAGCCAATTGAAATGCATCGCACGCCCCACGCTTCGGGTGGCAACAACATGTTGTCGATCACAACCGGATCGCGGTCGGTTCCCAACATGCGCGGAATTGAATAACCGTAAATGTCAGCATCCACGACGCCAACTTTGTAACCAGCAGCAGCAAGAGCAACAGCAAGATTCGTGGTCACGCTGCTCTTGCCAACTCCACCTTTGCCAGATGAAATTAAAATCGGACGAGTCTTTGATCCGGGTTGTGCAAATGAAATCGTGCGACCTTGTGAGTGCCCCTGCGCCGGAGTGCTACCAGCAGTTGAAGCAGGATCCCCGTGCACGAGCTCGCGAACTTTTGCTCGCTCAGCATCGTTCATCACACCAAAATTCAACGCGACATCTTTGACACCATCAAGCGCACGCAATGCGGTGTTGACTCGCGTTTGAATCTCGTTTCGCAACGGACATCCGGCAATTGTCAGCACGACTGTCAGCGAAACAGCACCAGATTTTTGAATCTCGACATCGCGCACCATCCCGAGGTCGACAATCGAACGATTCAATTCAGGGTCTTGCACCGGACGCAATGCATCAATTAGCTGTTCAACTGTTGGCAATGACATGGGGGCTTGTTCCGATCAACTCGCTTGAAAAATAAACACTATGGCTATAGGTAGAATATCTCTCGTGAGCCGTAAATCGCCGATTGACAGCCAAACTTCTGGGGCCCGCGAGCAAAATCACGAGCCAAATCGCGAAACAAGCCGTGACGCCGTTGGTCCACTCAACAACAGTGATTTCACCTCGACCGTGTCAGCAATCACATCTGCGTTCGGCGACCCGACTCGACGAGCCATCTACTTGTTTACGCGCGAATCAAAAGACGGTGTGACCGCCAGCGAAGTTGCCGACAAATTCGAGCTCCATGCAAATGTCGCGCGCCATCACCTCGACAAACTTGCCGCAGGTGGATATCTTGAGGTGCAAATTGCTCGACAAGACGGCGCGGGCGCAGGTCGACCTTCAAAGCACTACACCGCAACCAACCCCAATCAGTCGCTTGAATTTCCGGTTCGCAGCGATGATTTGGTTTTGTCGCTTCTGGGCAAAGCTCTAACGCTGTTGACACCACAAGCGGCAACTCTGATGGCCGAAGAAGTTGGCCAACAATACGGCCGAGCAATGGCGACAAGCCTCACGGGCTACGACGCAAATCAAACTCAGCGCTCTCTTCGCTCTGCGTTGCAAGCAGTAGCCGACGCACTCACAGCTCATGGTTTTGCTGCGCACACTGATCAGCGCAACAATCAACTTCGAATCGTCAACAACCACTGCCCGTTCGGCGACTTGGCAATTGAACACCCTGTTATCTGCGCTGTTGATCGCGGCATGGTCAAAGGAATGTTGACTGCTCTCTATGGCGAAACGAACCCAGAACTTTCGTCGTCGCTGCCAATGGGCGATACTTTTTGCGCAACGACTATTTAATTATCGATGATCGCGAACTAGTCGCCCCAAAATCTTTGTTCTAAAAACGGGTCGCCATACATGTGGTAACCGTTTTCTTCCCAAAATCCGGGTGCATCCGCCGGAATCAGCTCTAATCGGCGCAACCACTTTGGCGACTTCCAGAAATACAACTGCGGAATCAACAGTCGCACTGGCCCGCCGTGAATCGGGTCAATGTCTGCGTCTTCGTACGAATAGACAACCAATGAATCGTCGCGCATGATGTCGGCGAGTGGCAAGTTGGCGGTATAACCGTATTCGGCATGGCCCATTACGTGAGTTGCAGATGAAGAAATTTTTGCGCGCTCAAACAAGTCTTTTACTCGCACACCAGTCCATGTCGTATCAAACTTTGACCACTTCGTAACACAGTGAATATCGGTCGTGATTTTTGTGGCCGGTAAATCTCTCAGCTCGTCGAGCGTGAGCGTGAATGGTTTTTCAACTAGACCGTCGATTGTCAAACTCCACTCGCCTGGTTTATATGTTGGTACTTCACCAACATGCAAAACCGGAAAGCGATCGGTTAGATACTGACCTGGTGGCAGACGCGACTCATCAAACCCCTTAGCGGCCAACTCATCGCGATTACGGTCGAAAAATCCCATTGCTTAATTCTGCCTTAATTCTTTGCAACATGCGTTTATCTTCGTCAAAGAAAGATACATTTTCGCTGTGACTATTTACTTAGTGCGACACGCCAAAGCAGGCAAACGCAGTGAATGGCACGACGAAGATGACCTTCGCCCGCTCAGCGATACGGGTTGGAAGCAAGCAGAACTTCTCGCTGAGAGTCTTTACAAACTTAAAGTCACCAAGTTGATCTCTAGCCCAGCCACGAGATGTTTTCAAACCCTTGAGCCATTGGCCAAGAAAGCAAAACTTCGCGTCGAAATTGACAAGCGGCTTTACGAAAATGGTGACGTTGCCGACATGTTAGAGATCGCCGAAGAAGTTGAAGATTCAACTGTCTTGTCTAGCCACGGTGACATGATTCCGGAACTAATCAAGACACTCGAGCGTCGCGGAATGAAGATCGAATCAAAGCCAGATTGGCGCAAAGCCTCTGTCTGGGTTGTAGAGCGAACTAATCGCGGTTTCAAATCGGCAGTTGCCCTCGCGCCGCCAGAAATCGACGACTGATTTTTATTCTTGAAGCGCAGCGTCGACTTCAGCGACGATTGAGTCGACGAATCCTTTAACTTCAGCAGGTGGATTCTTCGCCGAGCAAATTGTCAACTGTTCTTTTGCTCCTTGTGGGTCGCCAGCCAAACGAAAAAGTGTGATGCCTAAAAAACAATGCGCATCTGGATATTCCGAGTCAAGCGCGATCGCTCGCTTCAAATCATTTGAGGCTGAATTAAATGCAAGTTGCTTTACTTCGTCACC
>CANKZL010000135.1 GCA_947488385.1 Acidimicrobiaceae bacterium
CCCATCTTTGCCAACATCTCGCGAATCAAGTCAAGTTGCTGGTACAAAATGTCGGGTTGTGCTTCACGTTGGGCTTTGTATTCAGGTGCAGCAATATGACGAAATGTTTTTTCTTTGCGGTCAAACACGACTACAACGCCATCTGGCTTATGGTCACGCATCAACGTCAGCAACATCGATGTAAATCCATAAATTGCATTAGTCACTTGGCCTGATGCCGTCACCATGTCGGTAGGTAGTGCGAAAAACGCGCGGTAGGCCAATGAGTTTCCGTCAAGGGCCATCAATTTCATAACTAGAAACTAGTCGTCACGCCGCCTTGGCGATTTAACCCTGAAATATGAGTCGTCTACGGATGAAGTGTGCCGTCGATGATTCGCTCGGCGATCTCGCCCATTTTTTTACGTTCAGACATCGCCATGTTCTGAATGTACGAAAATGCATCAGCTTCTGACATTTTGAATTGGTCAATCAGCACACCTTTAGCTCGGTCAATTAGCTTTCGAATTTCAAGTTGCGCTCCCAACACCTCGACTTCGCTACTCAGCGCACGAAGTTCGCCGAACCGAGCAATCGCAAGTTCGATCGCTGGTATCAGGTCGTTCTTCTGAAAAGGTTTAACTAAATATGCGAGAGCGCCTGCATCTCGTGCCTGCTCAATGACTTCTCGCTGACTAAATGCGGTGAGTATCACAACTGGGCAGATCTTTTCTTTGGTGACTATGTACGCGGCCTCTAACCCAGACTTACCAGGCATTTTGATATCAAAGATTGCAACATCCGGTCTTAACTCGCGCACTAGATCAACCGCGTGATCGCCACGACCAACATCGCCAACAACGTCGTAGCCCTCTTCTTGCAAGGTCTCGCGCAAGTCCAAACGAATAATCGCCTCGTCTTCCGCTAAAACTATTCGCGTTGCCACAGATTTATCCTTTAGTTTCCTAGTTTGTCCAAAAGTTGATCTTGACGTAATTCTTGTTCAGAAATTGTGTCAACTAAATATTGATGATAATTCGCAATTACTTCGAGATTTCGTTGCGCTTCGTGATGCTCTAAAGCTGCGTCTGGCGTCTCGGCGACCATAGCCCGAATCTCTTTTTCATGTGCTTCGCTTCCAACAAATTCAAGTTGCTCTGCAGTAATGCGGAGTTGGTCGCGCAATTCGCGCAGCGACTGAGAACCACGGCGCAATCGCCGCTCAACGAATCGATCGTTCAGGTTCTTTGTACTCATGATTCAAGTGTACGGATCATCAATAGTGCGAAGTGCCCGAGGCGGGAGTCGAACCCGCACACCCTTTCAGATAACGGATTTTGAGTCCGTCGCGTCTGCCATTCCGCCACTCGGGCTTGTCGTCTCAGCGTATCTAGCAATATCTTCTGCCCACACTGAGCACGACTGCGTAAGTCTGCTGTTTCTTCTACGATGGGGGTAACACGAAAGGCTCTCACTGACGATGCTCGCATTTACCTTTCCTGGTCAAGGATCACAGCGACCAGGCATGGGCAAACCTTGGGTTGACCACGAAAGTTGGGAGCTTGTCACTGAAGCATCCGAGATTGCTGGTCGTGATGTGGGCGACCTGCTCTTGAACGCTGACGCAGAAACTCTTAAAGACACTCGCAATGCTCAACTAACAACTTTCGTCTCAAGTTTGATGGTGCTCGATGCCGTTGAGCGACTCGGATTTGAGCCAAGTCTTTGTGCTGGTCATTCGCTTGGCGAATACACAGCTCTGACAGCCAACGGTGCGCTCGGATTTGATGACGGTGTTCGCCTAGTAATCGAACGCGCGTCGGCGATGCATGATGCTGGAACAAAGTCGCCAGGTGTGATGTCTGCAGTGTTGGGTCTAGATGATGAGCAAGTTGAGACTGCGTGTCGCCGCGCCGACAGTGATGTCTGGGTTGCAAACTTCAATGCACCGGGCCAGGTCGTTATCGCAGGCTCACCCACCGGTGTGCAACTTGCGTCTGAACACGCCAAAGAATTGGGAGCAAAACGAATAATGGCACTTCCTGTTTCGGGTGCTTTTCACACACCGCTGATGGCACCGGCTCGCGATCGACTTAGAGAAGCAATTGCTGCGGCCAAGCCTCGAGACTCAGATGTTCCAATCGTGTCAAACGTTGACGCCAAAGCCCACAGTCACGGCAACGAATGGACCACTCTGCTGTCGGCACAACTCTCAAGCCCTGTGCGCTGGAAGCAATGTTTGCAAACAATGTTTGAAAGTGGAATCAAAGATTTCGTAGAGCTCGGGCCAGGCGGTGTGCTCACGGGGATGGCTAAACGCACGATTGAATCGGCGCGAACTTTAAGTATCAGCACCCCTGACGAGCTCGACAAATTAATTGAATGGATCGGCGCATCATCTCTGCCTACCCAAGAATTGCACGAAGGCGAACATCTCTTCGCAGTTGAGCGCTTGGTGGTCAGCCCAGGTGCAGGTGTATTTGTGCCGAATGCGAAAATCGCCAACGGCACGCGCATTAGCGTTGGAGATGTGATTGGCATGGTCGGCGACCAGGAAGTTAGATCGTTGTTTGACGGAATTTTGCAGAACTACATCAGTGTTGATGGCGAACGTTTAACCCCTCACCAACCAGTCGCATGGTTGAGAACAATTTGATGAGCACTCAATGCCCGTAATTCCGAGAAGTGCGATCGGTGCAAAATTCATCGGCTGGGGCACAGCTTTGCCAGAAAAAGTTGTCACCAACGAAGAGCTTTCAAAAACCATGGATACAACTGACGAGTGGATCCGCGAACGCACAGGAATCGAACGTCGCCACATCGGCGGAACAACCGCAAGTTTGTCGATTGAGTCAGGCCGAAAAGCAATCGAGATGGCGGGCATTGATCCGCTCTCGATAGATGCACTCGTACTGTCGACCACGACACCTGATCGAACAGTGCCAGCGACGAGCGCCGCTGTGCAACATGGTCTGGGTTTACGCTGCGGCGCATTCGATGTGAATGCTGCTTGTTCAGGCTTCGTCTACGCGCTTGTTACCGGACACGGATTAATCGCGATGGGTATGAAGCGAGTTTTAGTCATTGGCACCGACACTCTGTCAAGAATCACCGATTGGACAGATCGCAACACTGCGATTTTGTTTGCCGACGGTTCTGGTGCAGCAGTTATTGAAGCCGTCACTGGTCCAGGTCAATTGATGGGTTGGGATTTTGACGCCGATGGCTCGCTTGAAGAACTGCTCTACGCCGAAATCGGTGGAACTCTGCACATGGACGGCAAAGAGGTGTTTCGTCGCGCAGTACGAATCATGGTTGACTCAGCTGAGAAATCTCTCAAGGCATCTGGCCTCACAGCGAACGAAATCGATCTGGTAGTACCCCATCAAGCCAATGTTCGAATCATTGAGGCTGCGTGCAAACGCTTGGACATACCAATGAGCAAGACGGCGATAGTTCTTCAAGAGACAGGAAATACTTCTTCGGCGTCTATTCCCTTGGCGCTATTTGATGCGGTCGCCAACTCTCGAGTCAAGTCGGGAGACAATGTCTTGCTTGTTGGCTTTGGCGCCGGAATGACTGCGGCTAGTG
>CANKZL010000136.1 GCA_947488385.1 Acidimicrobiaceae bacterium
CAAAAGCGCCCTTGGTAGGAGTCGAACCTACGACCAACGGATTAGAAGTCCGGTGCTCTATCCACTGAGCTACAAGGGCTAGTTAACTTCAGGCTATCTAATTTGTGATTCTGTGTTTGTGCGTATAGATATTTGCCGTGCCGTCGCGCACAAAACCAACAAGCGTGATGCCGAGATCTTCGGCAGTCTGAACTGCAAGATTCGAAGGCGCCCCGACAGCAGCAATAAACGCGATGCCAGCCATGGCTGCTTTTTGAATGATCTCAAAAGATAAGCGACCGCTCACGACCAAAACATGATTTGAGATCGGCATCTTGCCGTCGAGCACTGCTTTGCCGATGACTTTGTCAACGGCGTTGTGTCGACCGATGTCTTCGCGCACACAATATGCAACGCCCGAGGCGTCGACCAAGCCAGCAGCATGCAACCCACCCGTGCGATCAAAAGTTGGTTGTGCTTGACGAATAATGTCGGGCAACGAAGTTAGTAGCGCAGACGTAACCACGGGCCCAACTGCCAGATCGATGCGACTTGTGATTTGCGCCAACTGCTCAATTGAAGTTGTGCCGCAAATGCCGCAACTCGCTGAAGTAACCATTCCACGACGTGAAAGAGCCTCATCAAATAGTGTGCTCAAACTCACCGTTACGACGTTGAATTGCTGCTCGGCAGAGTCAGGCAACTGGCAGTACCGAACGGTGCGCACATCATCTGATTTTTTGATCATTCCTTCGGTGAATAAAAATCCGACCGCCAACTCAAAGTCATGGCCCGGGGTGCGCATTGTGACTGCGATCGGCTGAGCTTCTTGGGTTGGCGACTCGGCGCGAATCTCGAGGGGTTCTTCTGTGACTAAAACATCGGGTTTGCTGGCATGCGAGCCGTCTTTGCGAACGGCGGTGACTGTCCAATTTGCCACTTTGCGTCGAACCGCCGCCGCGATGTTTGCCACCCCAATATGTTAGCGGTGGCTAAAAATATGGGTTTTAGGACTTGCCAATAGTCACACAGGCCTCAAATCTGTGCTTAGATATTTGAGGGAACGTTTAACGCTTTCATCCGAAAGCGACGTATTTCCAAGAGTTAACTACCGGAGGACACAAATGGAAAAGCTTGTAACAAGCAATGACCAATTGGTGTACAACGCGTTTTCTTTCGCAGTCGCTGCGATGGCAATCTCGTTTGTCTACTACTTGGTCTCACGAAGTCGAGTTTCACCTGCGTACCGCAGTGCCGTAACGATGTCAGCAATGATTTGCGGTATCGCCGCTTATCACTATTGGAGAATGTTCAGCAACTTCTCTGAAGGTGCTCCATGGAACGAAGGCTACCGATACGCAGACTGGCTGCTTACTGTTCCACTACTTGTTGCAGAACTCGTAGCAGTTTCAGGCATCGCGAAAGACAAAGTAAAGGGAACAACAACAAAACTTGCTGTTGCAGCAGTTTTGATGATTGTGACTGGTTACCCAGGTGAGATAGCAGAACCAGGTAGCAGTGCAAGCATGATGTGGTGGGTCATTTCGATGGTCTTCTTCGTCTACATCCTCTGGAACTTGTTCGCAGGCGAAGTCGGCAAAGCACTTAAAGGACAGAGCGGCGAAATCGGCAAGAAGCTCAACAATCTTCGATACGTATTGTTGGCTACTTGGTCGGTTTACCCAATCGCTTACCTTTTGGGCGACAGCGAGAGCTTCTTGGCTAAGGCAATTGGCCTTGAGCCAGCAGACTCGTCGACACTCATTCAAGTTGGCTACACAGTGGCCGACGTGTTGGCTAAGCCAGGTTACGGCTTGTTGATCTTGGGCATCGCGATCGCACGATCCGAAGCAGAAGGTTACCGCCAAGCATAATTTCGAATTCAGTTTCGAATTTAAAGAGCCCTGGCTTCGGCCAGGGCTCTTTTATTTTTGCAACTAACCTCTTCATCGCATGATACGAAAGCAACACATACCCGGGCTTTGCCTCACCTCGATCGTTGCGATTGTCGCCTTTGTAATCGAATCGCTAGTTAAAACCCTGACACCAGTCGTTGTCTCACCCCTTGTTGTGGCTGTCGTAATCGGCGCATTGCTGGCAAATCTTGGGGTCATCCCTGAATCATTTAACGATGGTTTGCGCTTTGCTGCGCGAAGTCTGTTGCGTCTCGGCATTGTTCTCCTCGGACTGCAGCTCTCATTTACCCAAGTGCAAGAAATTGGAGCGCCTGGTTTGGTTTTGGTTTTTGTGGTCGTTGCCCTCACATTTTTTAGTACACAGTGGCTGGGCAAAAAAATGGGTCTTTCACACGGGCTAAGCCTGCTCGTCGCTACTGGATTTTCGATTTGCGGAGCCTCAGCAATTGCGGCGATGCGACCAGTCAGTGATGCCGACGACGATGAGATGGCTTACGCAATTGCCCTAGTCACAATTTGTGGCACTCTGGCAATTTTTCTGCTACCCGCAACCGGTGACCTGATTGGCTTCACTGGCGCACAGTTTGGTTCGTGGGTCGGCGCGAGTGTTCATGATGTTGCCCAAACTGTGGCAACTGCTGCATCGGGCGATCAACAAGCACAAAACTCTGCAATCATCGTAAAACTAACGCGCGTGATGTTACTGGCGCCTTTAGTTGCTGGCGTCAGTTTTGCGCGTCGACGAAAACTCGCTAGCTCACGTGCGGCTGGCGAAAACGCAATTTCAATCGCAACCGAACTTCCACCTTTGGTGCCGATGTTTGTAGTTGGGTTCTTAGTTGCAATATCACTCAATTCATTCATCGAGATTCCACAAACAGTGCTGAGCGACATCAAGTGGATCGAGAAATCGCTGCTCGCAAGCGCGCTCGTTGGGCTCGGCGCCGGAGTCAATCTGCGTAAACTGCGCAAAATTGGCGCTCGCCCGCTTGTTCTAGGTTTGGCCTCGTGGCTACTTATCGCCACGCTTTCAGCAGTTGGGGTTGCGCTACTTTACTAAGCAACTAACAATCAACAGGCTCAAGTTGACCGGTCTGCACGTTATAAATCGCACCAGCAACTTGCAGAGATTTAGGCAACATCGCATAAGCCCGAATGCTCGCCACATCTGCTGCAAGGGCTTGGCGCTGGTCAGTGACGACTCGAAACGCGATGCTACGAGTGTCAACACCGTGACGCTCTTCAATACTTCGATGAATAGTTTCTTCGTCGTCTATGGCCATTCGACAATCTGTGTGGGGCATCACTAACACTCGATCAACTGCCAGCAGATACGACGCCAACACCAGCGTGCGCAAAACGTCGTCAGTAACGCGGGCACCAGCATTACGCAAAATCTTGGCATCGCCCGACTTCATACCGACTACGGCGAGTGGGTTGATGCGCGAATCCATACAAGTAACAATCGCCAAACCCTTGCGGGCTGTTCCTGTGAGGCGCTCGTCATTAAAGTTTGCGACGAAATCAGAATTTGCTTTCAATATGTCGGCAAATGCAGTGTTCGGAAACTTTTCCACACGACAATGATACTCGCCTCTCAACTTGAGCAACTAGATTTTAAGAGTGCTAAGAAACCAGCGAATACTCGGCACGATCTTTGTAGTGATGTCT
>CANKZL010000137.1 GCA_947488385.1 Acidimicrobiaceae bacterium
CAAGCCATGGCTGAGACAAAAGCGTTTACGGTCGTCGGTGGTGGCGATTCAGCAGCAGCACTGGCGCAATTCAAATTAGAAACAGAAGTAGACCATGTCTCCACAGGTGGAGGCGCATCATTAGAGTTTCTTGAGCTCGGCGACTTGCCAGGCTTAGTTGCGTTAAGAGGAGCACCAAATGTCAAGTGAATTGCGAAAACCGATTATCTCCGGAAACTGGAAGATGAATCACAATCACTATGAAGCAATTCAATGTGTGCAAAAGCTTGCATATATTTTGACCAAAGAAGACTACGCAGAAGTTGATGTGACGATACATCCACCTTTCACCGACTTGCGAAGTGTTCAGACAATGATTGATGCCGACGAGCTCAAGTTCATTCTTGGTGCTCAGCATTGTCACGAAGCAGACTCGGGTGCGTTCACAGGTGAAGTATCGGCTGCATTTCTTGCAAAGCTCAATGTGAGCTATGTGATTGTTGGTCATAGCGAACGCCGAGAAATTTTTGGCGAGACGAATGAGTCGGTAAATGCAAAAATAGTGGCGATTCAGAAACACAAGATGACGCCGATTGTTTGTGTTGGCGAGACACTTGCTGAGCGCGAAGCAGGCAAGACTCACGAGAAAGTTCTCGGTCAAGTTCGAAGTGCGCTCGATAAGCGATCAGTTGAACAAATTAAGTCACTCGTCGTTGCCTATGAACCAATATGGGCGATTGGAACAGGGAAGACTGCAACCGCGGACGACGCGCAACGAATAATCAGTTCAATCCGCGAAGAAGTCGCAAAGATAAGTTCAGCCAATGCCGCCGAATCAATTCGTTTGCAATACGGGGGCAGCGTTAAGGCGAGCAACATCGGGGAAATCATGTCTCAGCCCGATATTGACGGTGTATTGGTTGGTGGCGCGAGCCTCGATGCGGCTGAATTCGCCCGTATTTGTCAGTATCGCCTACGACCCCTTAACTCTTAGTGACTGGCGGCACTGGTAGCCTTTGATTCACTAGAAGCCGTTCTGGTTTCTACCTAATTCGACGGGGAGGTCGGAGAGTGAGAAAAACCACAAAAGTGGCTCGTCTTGCTGCAGCACTTATAACTGTGTCCTTAATTGGCGCAGCTTGCGGTGGCAGCGATGATGCAGCAACTGACGAATCAACAGCAGATGAAACTGCTGTTAGTTATCCAACCAGCTTGGAAGACTGCGCAAACGTCACTTATGACTATGCGAAGCCTGCCACAACTGGTGGAATGACAATTACATACGACATCAATCCAGCTGCAGTTTGGGAAGACGGATCGCCAATTACGGTCGCCGACTTCAAAGCAACTTGGGAAGCGTCGTTGAATACACCAGGTTCGATTTCAACATCGGGTTACGATCAAGTGACTGCGGTAGAAGCCGGAACAAGTGACAAGCAAGTAGTTGTCACTCTCAAGGCTGTTTACGCACCATGGCGTGGATTGTTCGGAGGCATCATCAAAGCTGCTTCGGTAAAGAACACATCCGATATTTCTGCAGATTATGCAGACAATATTCCGTTCTCGGGTCGACCATACAAGATTAAATCTTGGAGCCCAGATCAACTTGTGTTTGAACCAAACGACAAATATTGGGGTGCTGACAAAGCAGTAACCAAGAAGTTCGTAATGGTGCCGAAGCCGGACAGCGACACAGAAATTGCGGCGCTTAAAGCAGGCGAAGTTGACTTCATTTATCCTCAGTTCTATGCGGGTATCGAAGAAGCCGTTAAGCAAGACAACGTTCAAACGAACCTTGACTACGGCGGCGACTACGAAGGTTTCTACTTCCAACAGAAGTGCGGACCTTTCGCAGATCCAAACTTCCGTGCAGCGTTCTCAATGTCAATTGATCGCGATGCACTGTTTCAGCAGATCTACATCCCACTTGGTGGCAAAGAGTTGCTCCAATGTGGTCCGATGGTGCCTGGACCGTATTGCGTTGGCGACGAGTTCGCTAATAGCTACGACCCAGCAGCAGCAGAGGCTTTGTTGACCGAAAATGGTTGGACAAAGGGAACTGATGGATTCTGGGTTGACCCAAGTGGCAAAGTTCCAGACATTCGTTGGATCATTAACACCGGTAACACTCGACGTGAAAGTACACAGGCTTATTTGATTCCGTTGCTCACTGCAGCAGGTTTCAAAGTGCGCGCAGACAACTGCGATGCTGCTTGTTACTTCCAACAGCGCCTACCGGCTATGGACTACGACATGGCGATGTACATCAGTACAGCACCACCAGACCCTGCATACATCACGAGTTCGTTCGCATGTGACCTCATCCCAACTGAAGCCAATGGCAACATTGGTCAAAACAGCCAGGGATGGTGCAACGCAGAAGCGTCTGACTTGATGTACGCAGCAGACGTTGACGCTGATGCGGTAACTCGCGCTGACAAGGTCAAGCAAGTTCTTACGCTTATGGCGAAAGATCATGTGATGTTGCCTTTGATGCAGTTCCCTAAGTCGGGTTTTGCTCGCACAGACAAGATTGGCGGTCCATGGAACGCTGAACTTAACAACTATGCGGCATTCAATAACATTCACCTTTGGACAGACGTTGACGGCGACGGACAAATTGTGTTCGCTGCAGAGCAATGGCCAGAGTGTCTCAACCCAATCACGGAGTGTGCAAACTCTTCATGGATGGTTTGGACAACTGCGTTCCAAGTATTGCCAGGCGCCTATGCAACTACCAATGATGGTAAGTACGTAGTAACTAACCTGCTTTCAGGTGAAGCAACGGTTGTTGTCAATAGCTAATAGCTACTGACTTAATTTGAGCGTAAGGTGCGTCGGTTTGGCTTGAGTGCCAGATCGGCGCACCTTCGTTCGTTTAGACAATGTTGGCGATTTCATAAGTCGCTCTGTTTTAGGTAAGGCTTATACGAATGCTTCGGTATATTTTGCGTCGTCTCGCGTGGTCGATACCGACTTTGCTGCTCGTAACCTTTTTGGTTTATCTGGCACTGCGAATCGGCACAGATCCCGTGCAGAGTTACCGTCGAGTTAATCCTCGTGCGAGTCGAGCAAAGATTCAGCAATACATCGACGTAAATGGTCTTGACCCAAACTTTGTGAAGGGATACTTCACTTGGTTAAAAAACTTTTTGACAGGTGAGTGGCCTCCGAGCATAAAAGGTCGACGTGAAGTGTGGCCCGCGCTCAAAGATGCGATGGCCAACACTTTGCGCCTCGGTTCGGCCGCAACAGTCGTAGGAATTGTTATTGGCCTCTTTGCCGGTGTGTTGGCAGCATTGCGCCCCGGTGGTCGACGAGATGTATTTATCAACACGAGCGCGTTCGTTGGTATCTCGGTGCCCCCGTTCATTAGTGCAATTTTGCTGCAGTTGCTATTTGCTGTTTATTGGCAAAAGTGGTTTGGCGCAAGTTTGTTTCCGACGTCAGGCGTTTACCCAGCGGGGCACACTGGTTTCGATTTGTTTTTGATGTTGAAGTTCATGGCGCTACCGACCTTGGTAGTTGCTATTCAGATCATTGCCACCTACAGCCGCTATATGCGTTCTTCGCTTTTGG
>CANKZL010000138.1 GCA_947488385.1 Acidimicrobiaceae bacterium
GACCTGATTGAAATGATCAAGTCAAAAACTGCTCAGGGCGACAGAACTTTGGTCACGACTCTTACGAAAAAAATGAGCGAAGATC
Organism: Acidimicrobiaceae bacterium; assembly: GCA_947488385.1. Lineage (GTDB taxonomy): Bacteria > Actinomycetota > Acidimicrobiia > Acidimicrobiales > Ilumatobacteraceae > BACL27. Next base: position 86 of record CANKZL010000138.1, read on the forward strand.
TCTCCGAATATTTAGTAGAACAAGGTCTTCGTGTGAGATACCTGCACTCAAATATCGACACGATTGAGCGCATCGAAATTTTACGGGCGTTGCGCCTAGGTGAATTTGACGTCTTGGTTGGCATCAACCTGTTGCGTGAGGGTCTGGATTTACCGGAAGTTTCACTTGTGGCCATATTGGATGCCGACAAGCAAGGCTTTCTGCGTAGCCAGACCTCGTTGATTCAGATGATTGGCCGTGCAGCTCGAAATGTTGATGGACAAGTGATTATGTATGCCGATAACCGAACTGCGGCAATGGAGTATGCGATTTCTGAAACTGCACGCCGAAGACAGCTGCAAATTGAATACAACATTAAACACGGCATCAATCCTCAGACGGTTCGTAAGGCAATTGGTGACATTTTGTCGGTCTTGCGACCCAGCAATACGGCACCCATGCCCGGAAAGGGCAAACGCCGAGACCATGAGCGAGACAAGGTGGTTAGAGAACTTCGTGCATTGCCACAGGGCGAATTGGCGCGATTAATAATGACTTTAGAAGAAGAGATGAACCAGGCAGCCGAAGAATTGCGTTTTGAATATGCCGCACGTCTCAGAGACGAAGTCAAAGAACTGAAGCGCGAATTACGGGATGCGCATTAACACTTTGTAGCCTGCCTGTGATGGCAAATCAGATCGTTGTCCGTGGTGCTCGAGAGCACAACCTTAAGAACATCAGCGTTGAGTTGCCGCGCGACAAGTTGATCGTCTTAACGGGCTTGTCAGGATCAGGAAAGTCGAGTTTGGCGTTCGACACAATTTATGCCGAAGGTCAACGTCGCTACGTCGAATCTCTGAGTAGTTATGCTCGACAATTTCTTGGACAGATGGACAAGCCCGACGTCGACTTGATCGATGGCTTGTCACCTGCAATCTCAATCGACCAAAAGTCGTCCTCGCGTAATCCGCGTTCGACTGTCGGCACAATCACCGAGGTCTACGACTATCTGCGCTTGTTATACGCGCGCATTGGTGTGCAGCACTGTTCAAAAGATATGACCAAGTTGTCTAGACAGACTCCTCAACAAATCGTGGATCGAATCATGAAATTTGATGAAGGAACTCGTTTTCAAATTCTTGCGCCGGTTGTGCGTGGAAGAAAAGGTGAGTACGACACTCTGTTGCAAGAGTTGGCGTCGCAAGGTTTTTCTCGTGCACGCGTTGATGGTGAAGTGGTTGAGATCAGTGAATTTTTGAAGAAGCAAACTCGCTTGGCAAAGTACGAGCAACATCAAATCGACATTGTTGTGGATCGACTCGTTCGACGCGATGGAATCAACCGTCGCCTCACTGATTCGCTTGAAACTGCACTGCGACTCGCCGATGGAGTCGCCGAAATCGAGCTAGTCGAGGGTGGTGAACCGATTACTTTCAGTCAGCATTTGGCTTGCCCGAAGTGTGGCACGAGTTACGAAGAGTTGGCGCCGAGAAATTTCTCATTCAACTCGCCTTACGGAGCATGTGAAAATTGTTTGGGTCTCGGAACCAAATATGAAGTAGATGTTGAATTGGTTGTTCCAGATCCGAACTTGAGCATCAACGAGGGTGCTATTGCGCCATGGCGGTCGGCGCACACGCAATATTTCACTCGCATGCTCGAAGCAGTGGCTGATCGTTTTGAAATTGATCTTGACAAAAAGTGGTCAAAACTCTCGGCTAAAGCACAGAAGATCGTCATGAATGGCGTGGACGACAACATGATGGTGAAGTATCGCAATCGTTATGGTCGCACGCGCGAATACAGCACCTCCTATGAGGGCGTTATTCCATGGATCAAACGTCGGCACGAAAGTGCTGAGAGCGATACATCGCGCGAGCAATTCGAAAGCTATATGCGCGAAGTTCCGTGTCCGTCATGCAATGGCGCTCGATTGAAGCCATCAAATCTTGCGGTTCTTGTTGAGGGCAAACACATTTCAGATGTATGCGATCTTTCAATTGGTGAATCAGCAAAGTTTTTAGCTGGGCTAAAGCTTTCTGATCGTGACGCGATGATCGCCGAACGAATCACAAAAGAGATCAACGCCCGACTCGGCTTTTTGTTGGATGTCGGCCTTGATTATTTGACATTGTCTAGAGCTGCTGCAACTTTGGCCGGAGGAGAAGCGCAGAGAATTCGTTTGGCTAGCCAAATTGGTTCTGGACTTGTGGGCACCCTATATGTATTAGACGAACCGAGCATCGGGCTGCATCAACGCGACAACCATCGATTGATTGAAACCCTGCAGCGCCTACGCGACTTGGGCAACACCGTGATTGTCGTCGAGCACGATGAAGACACCATTAGGTCTAGCGATTGGCTTGTTGACATTGGACCAGGTGCAGGTGAGCACGGCGGTCAAGTTGTCTACAGCGGTCCAGTCAAAGGCGTATTGAAAGTCAAAAACTCAGTTACGGGTCAATATCTTTCGGGAGAACGAAGTGTCGAAACACCAGCGATGCGTCGTCAGCCAAGTAAAGATTTTTTGACTATTCGTGGTGCCCGCGAGCACAACTTAAAAAATCTCAACGTGAAGATTCCACTCGGGTGTTTCGTTGCCGTGACCGGCGTTTCTGGTAGTGGTAAGAGCACCCTGATTCGTGACATTTTGTTGCCATCACTAATGCAAAAGATCTATAAATCTAAGGATGCTCCGGGTCGACACACAGGGGTCGACGGAGTGGCGAATCTAGACAAAGTAATTGATATGGACCAATCGCCGATTGGTCGCACTCCACGTTCGAACCCTGCAACATACACCGGTGTCTTTGACGACATACGAAAGTTGTTCGCGTCAACTCCAGAAGCCAAAGTTCGCGGCTATCAACCAGGCCGGTTCAGCTTTAACGTACCTGGTGGTCGATGCGAGGCCTGCTCGGGAGACGGCACTATTAAAATCGAAATGCATTTCTTGCCGGACGTTTATGTGCCTTGTGAAGTTTGCAAAGGCGCTCGATACAACCGCGACACGCTTGACATCACGTTTAAAGGCAAGAACATTGCCGAGATATTAGATATGCCAATTTCTGACGCCGTTGAATTTTTCGCCAATCAACCACGAATTTCTAGGCATATGCAAACATTCGTGGATGTAGGTCTTGGCTACGTGCGCCTAGGTCAATCGGCGCCAACACTCTCGGGCGGTGAAGCTCAGCGCGTGAAACTTGCAAGCGAACTTTCAAAGCGCAGCACAGGTCGCACGATCTATCTTTTGGACGAGCCAACTACTGGCTTGCACTTTGAAGATGTTCGAAGATTGCTGATCGTGTTGGCGCGACTTGTCGACTCGGGCAATACGGTTTTGGTGATCGAGCACAACTTAGATGTCATCAAATCGGCCGATTGGATTATCGACATGGGTCCAGAGGGTGGCAATGGTGGAGGCACAATTGTTGCCGAAGGTTCCCCAGAAACAGTTGCCAAAGT
>CANKZL010000139.1 GCA_947488385.1 Acidimicrobiaceae bacterium
ATACCTGGTTTTCATTTTTCTGACGGCCCGCGAGGCGTTGTAGTTGGCGAAGCAACTGCATTTCCGGTGTCGATGGCACGTGGCGCAACTTTTGACCCCGAACTTGAGGTGCGAGTCGGCGATGCCATCGGTAAAGAACTTCGCACAATCGGCGCCGATCTTTACGGCGGAATATGCGTCAACTTGTTGCGGCATCCTGCTTGGGGGCGAGCACAAGAAACTTATGGCGAAGACCCGCACCATGTTGGTGAAATGGGTGCTGCTCTAACTCGTGGCGCTCAACGCCATGTGATGGCAACTCTCAAACACTTTGCATTGAACTCAATGGAGAACGCGCGTTTCGGCGTCGATGTGACAGTCGATGAGCGTGCTTTGCACGAGGTTTATCTACCGCATTTCAAACGCATCGTCGACGAAGGTGTCGCGTGCGTAATGACTGCGTATAACTCAGTGAACGGCCAATGGTGCAGTCAAAACGAAGAACTGCTTGCCGAGATTTTGCGCGACGAATGGGGTTTCGCCGGTTTCGTTATTTCAGATTGGATATTTGGGGTTCGCGACGGTGTGAAATCGTTGCAAGCGGGTCTTGATGTTGAGATGCCTTATCGCATGATTCGAAACGCACCGATAGTTGCCGCGCTCGCAGAAGGTTTGATAACCGAAGAACTTGTCGACAGTGCAGTAACCCGCACAATTGCCACGATGTTGAAGTTCAATATCGGCGAGTTGCCAGAGCGCGATCGCTCAGTTGTTTTGTGTAAAGAACACCTAATGCTTAGTCAGGAAGTCGCCGAGAAATCGATGGTGCTTCTAAAAAATGAAAGTGTTGGCGGCACGGCTCTGTTGCCGTTAGATCTGAAGCCTGGTTCGAAAATTGCGATGTTTGGTCGCCTTGCGGCCGCACGCAACATCGGCGATGGCGGCAGCAGCGATGTGATGGCTCCAAATGTCGTGACGCCATTTATGGGGATTCGCGAGCACTTTGCAAACTGTGAAGTTGCTCATGACCCACAGGCAAATCTTGCAACTCAAGTTCAGCAAGCCAGACAGTCTGACTTGGCGATTGTTGTTGTCGGCTACACAAAAGAAGAAGAAGGCGAATTTATTGGTGATTCTGAAGACACGGTTGACATGGCTAGGCAAATTCCGCGACAAGATGACCCAGAATTGGCTCGCGAATACGAAAAATACATGCGCGAAAACCATCATTACGCGCCAGATGAGTTGCGAATTAAATCTCGTAATGGCACTTTCTCGATTGGTGGCGATCGAGAGTCGATTCGGTTGTCAGACGTTGACGTAGAACTAATTCACGCTGTTGCCAAAGTACAGCCGCGAACAATTGTCGTGATTGTCGCAGGCAGTGCCGTCGTAATGTCAGAGTGGATCAACGAAGTGCCGGCAGTTGTCATGGGTTGGTATAGCGGCATCAACGGTGGTCGGGCACTTGCAAACATTTTGTCTGGCGCGGCAAATCCATCAGGTCGCTTGCCGTTTGTGATTCCGCATGACGAATCTCATTTGCCGTTTTTCGATCGCAATGCCAAAAAAATTACCTACGACTACTGGCATGGCCAATGGAAGCTCGATCGTGACGGAAACAAACCAATGTTTCCCTTTGGCTTTGGGTGCAGCTACACGAACTTTTCTTTTTCAGACCCCAAAGTCGAAGTTTCAGAAACGGTGAAGTTTCGCTGCTCGGTGCGCAATAACGGGTCGCGAGATGGCGCAACCGTCGTGCAAATTTACGCAGGTCGCATCAACTCAGCAATCGAGCGCCCAAAGCGCAGACTCGTCGCGTTCAAGCGCGTTGAAGTTCGTTCGGGCGAAACGGTGCAGGTTGAATGCGAGGCACTTTTACAAAATTTTGCTACACGCGATACTCAAACTCATAGCTGGTTCGTCGAACAAGGATTATGGAACTGTGAGATCTCTCAGTTCTCAGGTGACCCAGAATCTTTGCCTATCGCTCTTACGATTCGCCAGTAAATAATTAATGCGTCACCCAAAGACCTATTGAAAATTAGTGGCGATCATTACGTCGGTGGCTTTGAATAGCGCGACAACTTGTGAATCAGGAGCAAGGGATAATTCGTTTGCTGCATCATTGGTAATTGTCGAAGTCATCGTCTGGTCTGGTTCAAGGGTCAAGTAAACAGTTGACAGTGTGTCGCCATGGCGCACCTTGGCGACTCGTGCTCGCAGTTGATTGCGTGCACTCACCACTAATTGACCTGGGTGTCGTTCGGCGAGACTTTCGGTTGAGCCCTCAAGCTCGTCTAAAAAACGCAATGCCGCACGTGCTTGCTCGCGACGCCAAATTGAAACCGGAGCAGGCGAAGTGTCGGTGATCAGGGTTTTGACTCGTGCATTAAGAGTGTTGCGCTGATTCTTGATCAGTTGTTTGCTGCTCTGTTCTAAAACTTGCAACAGCAAAATCTTGACAAGAAATTCGCTTCGCAGATCTCGAAGGTTTTGCACTGGTGAAGCAAGCCACTGCTTTGCAGATCGTTCGCCGGACGCGGTGCACTTGAGTTTCCATTTGAGCTGACCGCGAACACCGGTTGATTCAATACTGCGCACCAGTTGTTGTGCTTCAAGTGACTTGACAGCGCGATAGACAACTGGTCGGCTTAGTGTCAGAACTTCGCCGATCGGTGTGCCAGGTTCAAACTGTTTGGCGAGTTCGTAGCCATGACTTTCGCCGCGTGAAATTAGAACGAGACATGCGGCTGAGATCAGGTCGATGTTTAGCTTTTGGTCCAGTTTTTTAACCATACATTTCTAATAGTACAGATAAAACTATTGGATAGTTCAAAACGAATTAATAGCCTGCAAGACCGTGAAGTCAAAACCAAAAGCAACCAGCCTTCTCGTTATTTTGATGTTGCTGCCGATGAGCGCGACGGCTGGCGCCAAGAGTTATTTAGCCAAGCCGACGCTGAATTGGTTGGCGAGTTCGGTACCTCAGACTTCGAAAATTAACCTGTCAAAAATAGTCGTTACCGATTCGATGGGTCGCAAAAGTTTTACGGCTAACGGCAATTGCACAGTCGATGGCAACAACTTAGTGACAAACAAAGTCGGCAAATGCAAACTTCAGCTGACAATTGCAGCAACTTCGAAGCACAATGCGATCTCTGCATCAACGACGATTGACGTTAAAAAGAAAGTCGAACTCAGTGTTCTTGTAACTGTGTCACTGAGTAAAGCCATTGAAGATTTACGCCTTGCATTCACGACAAAGTTTTTGCACGCCTCGGTGAGGTTCAATTTTTCTGGAAGTTCAACTCTTGTGACTCAAATTCAACAGGGAGCCCGAGTCGACATTGTGGTGCTAGCCGACACACTCAACATGGACAAAATAGTCGCAACAGGTGAGATTGATAAAAACTCAGTCACGATTTTGGTTCGCAACAAGTTGGCGATTCTCGTACAACGTGGCAATCCGTTAAAGATTTCAAACTTAAATGATCTAACTCGCTCTGATCTGAAAGTTGTGCTTTGTGATGTCGCCCAGCCCTG
>CANKZL010000140.1 GCA_947488385.1 Acidimicrobiaceae bacterium
AGCTCGCTTGCCAAAATACATGGAGTGGTATGCAGCTTTCGGTTTGCTAGTCACGATGGTCTGGCTATATCTCGAAATTTTGCGCCTCTTGGCCAAACTTCGCGACCGCTAAAACAAAGTCGCTATCGCGCACACGGTTTTGTGCGCTGAATTCGCGCGCGACACTTTGAAACCGTGCGAACTGTAGAATACAAAGTGCCGATGACGTACATTCTCGGAATTTCCGCGCTTTATCATGACAGTGCCGCGTGTCTGATTAAAGACGGCGAGATCATCGCCGCCGCCCAAGAAGAGCGTTTCTCGCGCAAAAAACACGACTCGCGACTGCCGCGCCACGCCACTAATTACTGCTTTGCCGAAGCCGGCATCACAAGTCGCGATCTCGATCATGTCGTGTTCTACGACAAGCCGATGCTCAAGTTCGAACGAATCGTCAAGACGCACATGGCCTATGCCCCTCGTGGCCGCAAGTCTTTTGCCGCAGCCGGCTCGTTGTGGTTTGGTGGAAAACTGCAAACCAAAGAACAGATTCAAAAATTTCTCAACTTCTCTGGCGACGTGTTGTTCGCCGAACATCACGAGGCGCACGCGATGTCGGCTTTTTATCCCTCGCCGTTTCAGCAAGCCGCAGTTTTAACAATCGACGGCGTTGGTGAGTGGGCGACAACAAGTCTTTCGGTCGGGCGCGACAATTCGCTTGAAGTTGTCAAAGAGATCAAGTTTCCGCATTCGCTGGGTTTGCTTTATTCGGCTTTCACGAGTTTCACCGGATTCAAAGTGAATTCAGGCGAATACAAAATGATGGGCCTCGCACCGTATGGCGAGCCCAAATACGTTGACAAAATTCTCGAAAACTTAATCGACGTGCAGCAAGACGGCAGTTTCAGATTAAACATGGATTATTTCGACTTCCCAGTTAGCAACCGCATGACCAGTCAGCGTTTCGCCAACCTGTTTGGTGGCCCGGCGCGCAACGCAGAGTCAGAACTCACGCAACGCGAGATGGATCTCTCTCGTTCGATGCAAGAAGTTACCGAACTCGTTGTTGGTCGTCTCGCACGCTTCGCGCGGCAAACAACGGGCATGAAGAATCTTTGTTTAGCTGGCGGTGTCGCGTTGAATTGTGTCGCCAACGGCAAACTCGTGCGCGAAAATATTTTTGAAGACATTTTTATTCAGCCTGCAGCTGGTGATGCCGGTGGCGCACTCGGTGCAGCACTTGGCGTTTGGCACAAATATCTCGGCAAACCACGCACTGCAAAAACAGGTGATGCAATGCGTGGCAGTTATCTAGGGCCAAAGTTTTCTGACGACGAAGTTACTAAGTTTCTCAACTCTCAGGCGATTCCACATCAGCAAATTTCGCGCAACGAACTAAACGAGCGGGTTGCCGACTTGCTTAACGGCGGTGCAGTCGTGGGTTGGTTTCAAGGTCGCATGGAGTTCGGCCCGCGTGCGCTCGGCAATCGCACGATTCTTGGCGACGCCCGTCATCCTGACATGCAGAAAAAAATGAATCTCAAAATCAAATTCCGCGAGGGCTTTCGCCCGTTCGCGCCGGCAGTATTGGCCGAAGATGTCTCCGATTGGTTCGACCTCAAGACTTCGAGCCCTTATATGTTGGTCGTCGCCCCTGTGGCTGAGCATCGTCTTAGCAAAGATCACGCCGACATGTCGAAACTATTTGGCATTGACAAACTAAATGTTGTGCGGTCGCAAATTCCGGCAGTAACGCACGTTGATTTTTCGGCGCGCGTGCAAACCGTGCACGCAGAAACTAATCCTGAGTTTCATAGTTTGCTTTCGGTATTCAAGCAACGCCATGGCTGTTCAGTTCTTCTCAACACCTCGTTCAATGTGCGTGGCGAACCGCCTGTTTGCACACCCGCAGAGGCTTATCAATGTTTTATGCGCACCGATATGGACTACCTCGTCATCGGTTCGATGCTCTTAACAAAGTCTGAACAACCAGCGCTCGAGCACGACTCAGATTGGCAGAAAGAGTTCGCTCTTGATTAAACGTAGTTTCGTTTTCATCGTTTGGTGTTTGCTCGTTGCGGCAGGTGTCGTGCGTCGTGCATTAGGCATCGGTCGACTCACGTCAAAGAGCTCGGCGACAAGTTATTGGGTTGATAAAGCGCCACTACCAAAGGATCATTTTGAGCGCCAACGCTAAACAGTCTCGCGCTGCAGTCGAGCAACGCAACGTGATCGTGCCACAGATGCGTGACTACGACGAACTGGGCATGAATCAAGAATGGGTGCCGCACCTAATGTATTTTCACCCACGGAATGTTGCGCTTAAATCGGTGACGACAAACGAGTTCGGTCTTCGTAACACGACTGGCAGCAAACCTGGTGAGCCGACGGCGCTTCTAGTTGGCGGCAGCAGCGTGTTTGGTATCGGCGCGACGAGCGATGCAGCGACGATTCCGAGTTTGCTGAATGCCACGACGAAATTCAACTGGCACAATTTTGGTGGTCGTGCGTTTAATTCAACCCAAGAAGCAATTCTGGTGCATCTTTCAAACACAAAAAAAATCGACGGCCCGATTGTCGTGATGTCTGGTGCAAACAATTTGACTCGGTCACTGATGTCTGGGAGCTTTTCGCCGATGTATGGCGCTTTTTTTCATCAAGGGCTGTTTGAACAACAAATGAAAAGTGCTGCGGTCGGCAATCGCGCGCTCACTCGACAATTAGTTGCTGGATTGCGCGAAAAATTTGGCATTGGCAAGAAATCAACTTCACAGACCACTTCGCACACATCAAGCAATAGAGCCGAGTCATACAAAGCCATGCTCACCGTTTTTGAGCGTGACTGTGAGTACATAAATATGTTGGCAAAACATAACTCGACAACTGCGTCATTTGTCTTGCAACCATTCGCACCGTGGATCAACAAGTCTTTAACCTCGCAAGAAACAGAACTATTCAAACTTCTCGATCAAGAAGCAGAGAGTTTCTCGCGAATTCTCATCGAGTTGGCCGATCACAAGGCTCAATATTCACGCGATGTCGAGGCGATTTGCACTAGAGCAGGTCTGAAGTTTCTCGACCTCAACATCGCTTCTGAATTACAGCAACCTGAATGGCTGTTTGTCGATCGCGTTCACTTGACAGACGCTGGCTACTCGGTAGTAGCCAAGCTGCTTGTGCGAGACTTATCGCTGTGAAAATCTTTTCGTCCTTAATAAGTTTTTTAAGCCGGCTTTTCAAACGTGGCTCACGCGGCAACGGCCAGAACGGCAACGTCTCCGACGATAATTACCCGATGTTTTAGTTCGGGTTGCGGCGGGCGAGTGGGTTCGCTGCGAGAAACTCTGGCCGCAGCGGCGCGCCGGTCACTTCATCACTGAAGTAAGTGCCCTTTTCAAGTCGATCCATGGCGACATCAACATCGTTGAGATCGCGTTCAATCGCCTCAACTAGCGCGCTGTCTGTGTTGCTTGCTGTCGTTTCTGGCATGACACGAGTGTAGGGTTCATGGCTATGAATAACGAACAATCATCACAGTT
>CANKZL010000141.1 GCA_947488385.1 Acidimicrobiaceae bacterium
ACTGGTACCGCAAAAACTTTTCAGGCACCAAAGTCGTTTCGGTAGATGTAAGTGAGCATGCTTGCAAAAAATATGGTCACCAGCTGCATGACATCAGCACCTGGGCGCCGAGCAGACAATTTGATCTCGTGGTTTGTCAGAGCGTTTTGCAATATCTCGACGATCGAAGTGCCCGCACTGCAATAAAAAACTTGGCAAAGGCGACAAAACATGTTTTATTTTTCGAAGTACCAACAACACGTGATCTGCGCCACAATGTTGACCGCACCGTTACTGATCTAGAAATTTACGCGCGCGCAGGTACTTGGTATAAAAATGAACTCTCAAAAAAATTTAAACAAGCAGGCGCTGGCATATGGATTGCGAAGTCAAGCACAATTGTGTTGTACGAACTTGAAAGTGCACCGTAGCCTTGAAGCATGCAATCTGCTGGTGCTGAAAACCCGTACAAAGTCGCACAGCAAGCAGCCGAATTTGTAACAGAGAAGTTCGTCGGACAACACGATGTTCTCGCAGTTCTTGGCTCTGGTTGGGCTCATGCCGCATCTGTGTTAGATGCAACTAACGAAATTTCAGTTACCGAGATTCCTGGATTTACAAAACCATCGGCAATCGGACACGGCGGAACACTCAAGAGCGTCAAAGTCGGCAACTCGCGCGTCTTGCTTTTAACTGGTCGCACGCATCTTTATGAGGGTCACGGAGTCAACGCCGTGGTTCATGCAGTGCGCACTGCATGGTTTGCTGGTTGCAAAACTGTTGTGCTCACAAATGCTGCGGGGTGTTTGCGTCAGGACTGGGGAGTCGGCGCGACAGCGTTGATTTCAGATCACATTAATCTCACGGGTTTTTCTCCGCTGACCGGTGCAGATGCACCAGCACCTCTGCATGGACGTTTTGTTGACCTGACCGATGCCTACAGTTTGCGATTGCGCGAAATCGCAAAGCAGGTTGATCCAACTTTGCATGAAGGTGTGTATATGGGATTTCACGGCCCGCACTTTGAAACGCCCGCAGAAATTCGTGCGGCCCGAGTCTGGGGTGCAGACTTGGTTGGCATGTCGACCGTTATGGAGACAATCGCTGCACGACATTTAGGCATGGAGGTTCTCGCGCTTTCTCTGGCGACAAATCTTGCTGCTGGTATCACTGGCGAAAAACTCTCAGGTGACGAAGTTTTGGAGATTGGCAAAGCATCATCACAACGTGTTGGAACTTTGCTAGCAAACGTCCTCAAACAGATTGATCTTGCAAACGGCAAGAAGAGCTAGACATGACTGTCGCGAGCAAAGACAAAATCGCAATCGTCAATGCGCAGATTGTCACGGTTGACAAAAACTCTTCAATCATTGAAAACGGTTCGCTGGTTGTTGGGGCCGACGGCACGATTCGCGCGATCGCTCCAGGGCAGATCACCCACAACGCAACCGAAGTAATCGATGCACGCGGCGCGATCGTGATGCCAGGGCTGATCAATTCGCACACGCACCTTGGCATGACATTGTTTCGCGGACTCGGCGATGACATGAGTCTTGAAGATTTTCTTGCTCGCCTGCAGCCTGCCGAGGTAAAAGTTCTCAACTATGCCGCAGTGCACGCTGGTACTGAACTTGCTGCGCTTGAGTCACTGTTGGGCGGCATAACGACATCGCTCGATATGTATTTCCTTCCTGACGCTGCACTTGAAGTTGCCAATTCAAGTTTGATGCGAATTCAAACTGGGCCAAACTTCTTGGAATCTGACGGCCCAGAGCCGTTGAAGTTTGCTGATCGCCTGAGCTGGGCAAAAAAGTGGCTTGCCGCGCCTCGCGACTCTGCTGGTTCAACGGGTTGGGTCGCACCACACAGCACATATCTGCTCGATGAACAACAATTGCGCACGCTCGCTGAATTGGCGTCAGAGTTTGAAGCCCGTATTCATGTTCATGCCGCAGAAACAGTTGGCGAAATGCAACTTGTCGCCAACCGTCACGGCGGTCGCACACCGATTCAAGTTCTGGCTGACACAAAGTTGTTGCGCCGAAGTGTTCTTGCGCACGGCGTGCATCTAAGCGACAACGACATTGCGCTTATCGCGAGCAATTCGGCAACCGTCGTGCACTGTCCTGCATCAAATTTCAAACTTGCAAGTGGTGTCGCACGAATTTTAGATCTGCAACGCGCTGGCGTAAACATCGCTCTCGGCACTGATGGCCCTGCATCAGGCAATGACCTTGATCTCTGGATTGCAATTCGCTTGGCCGGATACATGCAAAAGACAGTGGCGAAAGACCCATCGGTTTTACCAGCAGTTGATCTTGTGCGCATGGCCACGATTAACGGCGCAAAGGCTTTACAACTCGACCACATCATTGGCTCACTTGAAGTTGGTAAGCGCGCCGACCTAATAGTGCTCGATGCCGACTCACCTTCACTTACACCTTCGTTTGAGCCTCACACGACGATCGCAACTTGTGTGACTAGAGCCGATGTGCGCCATGTATTGGTCGATGGCCAAATCGTCGTGCGCGATCGCGAATGCCTAACGATTGACCGCAAATCGGCAATCAGTAAAGTTCGGGCGCTTGGTAAACAGGTGTTGGCAAGCGTCAATAAAAACTAACTAAATCAACCGCACTACTGTGGTGTCTGTATGAGCGCTCAAGTCAACTGGAACCTTCTGCGAACAACCGCTCTTGCCGTAGCCAATAATGCCTATGCCCCTTATTCAAAATTCAGAGTCGGTGCAGCCGCGCTTGTTGATGATGGCCGAATCATCACCGGCTGCAATGTTGAAAATGCCTCATACGGATTAACCCTCTGTGCCGAGTGCGGAATCATCAGTGAGTTGGCGCGTTCTGGCGGCGGTCGACTGATCGCCCTATGCACCGTTGGCAATGACCAACCAGTAACACCATGTGGTCGCTGTCGACAGTTGTTGTGGGAGCACGGTGGCGCAAATATGTTGCTCGAAGTAAATGGCTCACCACGAAAACTGAGCGAGATGTTGCCGGTGGCGTTTCCTGAAGAATCAAACTTTGTAAATCCTGAATCAAAGTCGTAAAAATGATTACTCAAGAAGGCTTAACGGCAAAGCAAGTCGAGTTTTTTGACCAAAATGGTTATTTAGTGCTGCCAGATTTTGTCGACGAACAAGCCTGCTTGACACTTCGTGAGCAGGCGATGGTTTTGGCCAAGAAACATTGTCCTTCGCCTGAAGAAGCAACCGTGTTTACCGCTGACGGCACTGCGGTTCACGCTTCGGAAGACTATTTTTTGACGAGCGGCGACAAAATTAGTTGCTTTTTCGAAAAAGATGCATTCAACGAAAACGGTGAGCTTCGACAAGATGCCCATCTTTGTCTCAACAAACTTGGTCATGCGATGCACGACCTAGATCCAGTTTTTAAAGAATTCAGTCACTCGAGCCGACTTGGCGCTGTTGCACGATCTATTGGATTTAAACAAGAAAAACTCTTGCAGTCGATGTACATTTTCAAACAACCGCGCATCGGCGGAGAAGTCACATGCC
>CANKZL010000142.1 GCA_947488385.1 Acidimicrobiaceae bacterium
CTTGAAAGACAAGCAGATGCTGCGCGGCGGCACGGAGCGATCGCCTCAGAGTTGCGACAGTTGCAGCTTTATATCTCGGGTCGCGAAATTTCGGCGTTACGCACGCGGCTTGAAACTTCGGCAGTGAGCAAAGTCGAAGGTGAGTCAACCGAAAAAACTTTGCGCGCAAAACTTGCAAGTCTTGATACTGCAGTAATGGCCGACGAAGCAGAACTCACAGCACGTGGCGAGTCTGGCACCAGCGACGATTTGGTGCGTGTCGAACAACTTCTGGGTCGGGCTCGTGGTCAGATTGCAGTATTGGCAGAACGTCGACGCTCTGTCGAGCGCGATCGTGGCCAGTTGATGGACGCTGGTGTTGTCGCGTCACTTGAGGCTGATGCTTCAACTGCGCGCGAAGAACTTGAGCGCGTCACACTTGCGTTGAGCCAACTCGCGGCACAAGAAATCGAACTTGCGCGTGATGAAGCGGCGCTTGTGGCTGATCGTGCGAACGATGCTCAATCGGCAGCACAGGCCGTGCGCGATGCTGAGTCTGCTTTTGATTCGGCGAGTGCCGCTTATGCAAATGCTGTGGCTGCTGCGGCAGGCGATAGCGCGCGAGTTGAAACATTGCGCGCTTCAGTGGCGGCGAATGCTTCGAGTCTCAGTCAACTTGCTACTGCAACGGGGGCGCTGGGCGCACTAAGTGAGTTGATAGAGGTTGATGCAGAGTGGCAATCAGCAGTGCATGCAGGTTTGTCAGATGCGTTGAACGCAATGGTGATGACCGACGCAGCGTCGGCACGCGAAACGTTGTCAAAGTTGCGGTCATCTGATGCGATGGGTGCTGTTGTCTCGCTAGGTGATTGGACGTCAAAGATTGCGCCAGTTGCTGTTCAAGGCGCGTCTTCACTGCGATCATTTGTGCGGGCCAAGGCAGGCGCAAACGCAAGTGCGGTGAACTCGCTATTAGATGCGTTGTTGGCGCGTGTCGTGTTCGTCGATTTGTTTGATCGAGGCATTGACATCGTGCTTGAGCGGCCTGACGTTGTTGTTGTAACCAGCAAGGGCGATCGACTGGCAACCACATCGTTGCGAGTCGGACCGAATGCAGTGACTTCGGCAGCCCTCGAGCGAGCCGAAGCACGAGTTACGTCAAGTGCATCAAGTGCGACAGCGCTTGTTGAAGCCGAGACGATGCTTAACTTGCGTCGAGTTGAAGTTGTCAGTGTGCGCGAGCGACTTGCCGGTGTGCGTTCATCACAAGCCGATATCGACGACCGTTCAGCCTCGGTTGTGTCGCGTCGCCGAGAATTTGATGCCAAGGCAGTTGGTCTGCGCGAACGCAAAGGCTTCTTAGATGCCCGACTTGACGAACTTGAATCACGATTAGAAGCCGACCAAGGTGCACGAAGTGCAGCGTCAGAGCAACGCAGTCGCGTTGAAGCCGTGTTGGGTGCAGTCGTGCGGTTGTCGAGCATCGTCGAAGGCCATGTGCGATCGCTAGAGACTCGTCAGATTGAGTTGCAAGACTTGCGTCGACGTCAAAGCAGCGAAGTTCGTGATATCTCTCATCGTCTTGACGAGGCGCGTCGCGAGCGAAGTGCAACAGAAAAGCAACTTGAAGAAACTCGTGAGCGAAACCGCCGTGTAGAGCTCGAAGAATCAGAAGTCAAAGTGCGACTTGAAGGCGCCGTCGAAACTTTGCGTCGCGATCTTGAAGTTGAGCCGCAACGAGCGATTGACACGCAGTTGCCAGAGTTGCCAGAGGGCACGAACCCGCTGGCGCGCCAGCGCGAACTTGAGCGCGAACTGCGTTTGATGGGGCCGATTAATCCACTTGCGCTTGAAGAATTTACCGAGTTGCAGTTGCGAAACACGTTTTTAGAAGAGCAACTCGAAGATGTGAAGAACTCGCGTCGCGAATTGATGAAGGTAATCAAACAAGTTGACCAAGAGATTCAGAGCAATTTCGCCGCTGCATATGCCGATGTGCGCGACAACTTCACAAAACTGTTTGCGATGTTGTTTCCGGGAGGCACAGGTCGTTTGACGCTGACGAATCCAGACGACTTGTTGAACACCGGCATCGAAGTTGAGGCCAAGCCACCTGGCAAGAATGTCAAGAAACTTTCACTTCTTTCGGGTGGTGAGCGTTCGTTGACGGCTTTGGCTTATCTGTTCGCAGTTTTCCGAAGTCGCCCTTCGCCGTTTTATGTAATGGATGAAGTTGAAGCAGCACTCGACGACGTGAACTTGCATCGCTTCTTGGCACTCGTGCACGAGTTTCGTCAAGAAGCACAATTGCTAATAGTCAGTCACCAAAAGCGCACGATGGAAGCAGGCGATTCGTTGCTCGGTGTGACGATGCAGCCAGGTGGATCTTCGCGTGTCGTGGTGGAGCGCGTTACCGCACAGTCCGCATAAACTTATTTATGCTCGCGCTTAACGTGTTTGCGCAACAAATAGCCGCCGATACGGCCCCAAAAATTTTGTTGGCGCTCGCTGTGCTTGCCCTCGTTTTTGGAATTGGGGTCGTCTTTGTTGGCCGGCGAAGTGCAAAGAAAGTTAGTACTGGCCAAACACTCACCAAGCAGGCGACTGTGGCTCCAGTTGTGGTTGCCAGCGCGCGCGATCGCCTAAGCAAAGTTCGAAGTTCGTTTACTGGAGCAATCGCAACTGCTTTGACGCGGTCGGCGATTACTCAAGAAACTTGGGACGAATTAGAAGAAGCACTGTTGCGTGCCGATGTGGGCGTGGCTACAACGAATCGGGTGCTGGCGCCGTTGCGTGAACTTGTTAAGTCAAAGCAAATTGTCGAGCCAAGTGATTTGTCGGCAGCACTTAGAAACGAAATGACTCGTCAATTGTCAACGGGCTCGCGACAACTGAACTTTGATGCGACGCTAAACGCACCAAACATTTGGCTTGTGGTTGGCGTAAACGGTGCCGGCAAGACAACGACAATCGGCAAACTTTCGGCGCAGCAACATGCATTGGGTCGCACAGTTCTGATGGCGGCAGGCGATACGTTTCGTGCGGCGGCTGGCGATCAACTTGACACTTGGGCCCAGAGATCTGGTGCCGAAATTGTGCGCGGGGCAGCGGGTGGCGATCCGAGTTCGGTGATTTTTGACGGGGTGGCACGTGCATCGGCCAAAAAAATTGATCTTGTGCTTGCTGATACTGCCGGCAGATTGCAGAACAACACCAACCTGATGGAAGAACTGACAAAAGTTCGTCGCGTGGCCGATAAAGGTGAGGGCAAAGTGACAGAGGTGTTGCTCGTGATTGATGCAACAACCGGCCAAAACGGTTTAACCCAGGCCAAACAGTTTGCGCAAGCCACACAAGTAACTGGGGTTGTGTTAACCAAACTTGACGGTTCAGCCAAAGGCGGCATCGTGTTTGCAATTGAAACCGAGTTGGCGATACCGGTCAAACTCGTTGGGTTGGGCGAGACGATTGATGATCTGGTTGCTTTTGATGCGGCTGAGTTTGTCGCTGCGCT
>CANKZL010000143.1 GCA_947488385.1 Acidimicrobiaceae bacterium
AAAACTGGCTTTCGGCGTGTCGAAGTCAAGAACAGACAATTGCTCGTGAATGGCCAGCCAATTTGGATTTTTGGCGTGAACCGACACGATCATCATCCCGATAACGGCAGCACCGTTGATATTGCCGATATTCGGCGCGATCTGACAGTGATGCGAAGCCACAACATCACGGCGATTCGGGGTTCGCACTATCCGAACGACGAAGTTTTTTACGATCTCTGCGATGAACTTGGAATGTATGTCGTAGATGAAGCCAATATCGAAGGCCACGCGTTTAATACGAGTATCTGTAACGACTCGAGATACTTGTCGGCGTTCGTTGAGCGTGGCGCGAGAATGGTGCGGCGCGACCGAATTCATCCATCGATAATTTTGTGGAGTTTGGGCAACGAAACGGGATACGGCTCGAATCACGATGCACTCGCGAGTTTCATTCGTAGCACTGACCCAAGTCGACCATTGCATTATGAGGGCGCAATCTTTCACGGCGACGATGGAAAGATTTCAAAGTCGAACTGGGTTGATGGAGGTCTGCGAGCAAGCGACATTGTGTGTCCGATGTATGTGCCGATTGATGCGATTAAAAAATATGGAGAAGATGGTCTCGGTACACGTCCTTTGATCATGTGCGAATACAGTCACGCGATGGGTAACTCGAACGGTTCGCTCGCCGATTATTGGCAAGTGATAACAACCACGCCTGGATTGCAAGGTGGTTTCATCTGGGAATTTAAAGATCACGGACTGCGTCAGCAGGTTTCGCCAAACCTAAAGCGCCTTGCGGTGGGCGGAGACTTCGGCGATCAGCCCAACGATCGAAGTTTTGTTGCTGATGGTTTGGTTTCATCAGATTGTGAGCCGCATCCGGCGATGCAAGAAGTTGCTTGGGTTTATCGACCAGTAACAGTCGAGATGAAACGCCATGGCGGCGTAACAAAACTGTTGGTTACAAATCGTCAGTCGTTTAACGGGCTTGAAAATTTTGTTGGCACCTACGAGTTGTTAGTCAACGGCAAGGTTGTCAACCAAGGAAAGTTACCTAACTTAAAACTAAAACCACGGATGTCAAAAATCATTGCGCTTCCATGCCGATTCAACGCCGCATCAAGTGATGAAGTGCATTTGAGTATTTTGTGGAAACTGAAACGAGAAACTTGGTTTGGTGCTAAGTCTCATCTTGTTGCATGGGATCAAGTTGAGTTGAAGAAGAAGCCTTCTCGCGCCAAGATAAAAACTCAGATCAAAGCCGACTCAAAACCGACGACAATTCAGAATTCTAAGAAGTCAGAGTTTGAAGAACTTTTGGTTACCCCAGTGCAACTTTGCATTTGGCGGGCGGCGATAGATAACGATGGCTACAAGTTGATGCCAGAACTGTTTGAAAAGCAGGGCACAGGTGGTCAGGCTCTGAGAAATTGGCAAAGAGCGGGCATCGACAAATTTAGTGCCGAAGACTTGGTGAATCACAAAATGAGTAGAAGTGTCAGCTCAGATGGTCGATCGGTTTTGTTCGAACACAAAGTAGAAGTACCAAAATCGTTGGCCGACCTACCGCGAGTCGGAGTTAGTTTTGCGCTGCCTAAAAGTTTTGAGCAGATTAGATGGTTCGGTCGTGGCCCAGGTGAGAACTACCCCGATCGCAAGAGCGCTTCGCTTCTAGGTGTGTGGTCAGGTGGCCCAGATCAATCACCATATTTGATTCCTCAAGAATTTGGTTTACGTTCCGACACCCGTTGGCTTGAGCTGACTTCAACCGAACTTAAAAAGACGATACGTATTGAGGTTCTGCAGCCGAATTGTTTGCACTTTTCAGCGACGAACTATTCGGCAAACGATTTGTTTATTGCCGAGAACGAAGTTGACCTTAAAGCTCGCCCCGAATTGGTAGTGCATTTAGATGTTGCCCATCGCGGACTTGGTACCGCAAGTTGTGGACCCGACGTTTTGCCGCAGTATCGACTCAGTGCCGGCAAATACTCATTTACATATCAAGTCACAGTCAGTTAGTCGTCGCATATGTCGTTAAATGTTTCACCGAGTTTTGTTCATTTACGTCAACCAGGCGTGAGTGTTGTCGTCAACGTCGATAGTGGAGTGCCCGTTATCGAATATTGGGGCAAAGAACTTGAATCAGTTAGCGCCGATGACTTTTTGGCTCTCGCATCTCGACCACGACAACCCGGAGGAGTCGACGTCACTGCACCGATCGCAGTTGTGCCGCAACATTCAGATGGCTGTTTTGCGCGTCCTGGTTTGGCTGGCCATCGACCTGGTGGTCGACACTTTGCACCAAAATTTTTAACAGCTACCACCGAAACTTCTAAAAATTTTTTGCGCACGACAAGCAATGACCCTGCAGCTGAGTTGATACTGAGTTGTGAGATCGCTCTCAGAGATTCGGGCGTACTTGCACTAAGAGCATCTGTGACGAATGTTGGCCAGACGCGATACTTACTTGACACGCTCACGATCACTTTGCCTGTGCCAACGCAGGCGCAAGAGTTGATCACATTCACGGGAAAGTGGGCCAATGAATTTGAGATGCATCGGCAGGGCTTTAATCACGGTGCGTGGACTGCCGAGAATCGCACCGGTCGAACATCGCACGAGCACCCCCCAGTTGTTTGGGCAACGCAGTCTGGCGCAAGTGAATGGTCTGGTGAGGTTTGGGGTGCGCATCTTGCATGGAGCGGAAACCATGTTCTGTTGGCTGAAGTTCTGACCGACGGCAGAAAATATCTGCAACTTGGCGAACTTCAAATGGCAGGAGAGCTTTGTTTAGAACCCCAAGGTTCATATTCGACCCCCGAAGTTGTCGCAACGTATTCGCCAAATGGATTGACACCTGCTTCGTGGAACTTGCACCGAAATGTTCGCCAAAATTTGCCGCGGCGCAACGAATCAAGCAAGCGAAAAGTTTTGTTGAACACTTGGGAGGCTGTTTATTTTGAACACAATGAAGACAAGTTAAAAGATCTTGCCAATTTGGCAGCCCAAGTGGGCATCGAGAGATTTGTCTTGGATGACGGTTGGTTCAGTTCACGACGCAGCGATAAGTCGAGCCTCGGAGATTGGTGGGTTTCTTCCGAGATTTATCCGAACGGACTTTCGCCGTTGATAACGCACGTTCGTGCACTCGGAATGGATTTTGGAATCTGGGTTGAACCCGAAATGGTGAGTCCGGACAGCGAGTTGTTTCGCATGCATCCAGACTGGGCTCTTGTTTCGCCCGACTATGTGCCGGTCACGGGCCGCAATCAGCTTGTTCTAAATCTGAATCATCAGCCGGCATACCAATATATTTTTGCTCAACTAGACAAGTTGCTGACCGAAAACGAGATTTCTTTCATCAAGTGGGATATGAATCGTCCGCATGTTCAGGCGACGCTGCATAGTGGTGCTGCAGGCACTCACGAGCAGACCTTGGCGGTTTATCGATTGATCGACCAACTTCGG
>CANKZL010000144.1 GCA_947488385.1 Acidimicrobiaceae bacterium
ATGCTTTCGCCGCTCTGCCCGCACATCGCCGAAGAGTTATGGCACAAACTCGGTGTTCAAACACCGATTACTTATACCCCGTTTCCTGTTGCCGACCCAGCGATGTTGGTCAGCGACACGATTGAAATACCGGTTCAGATAAACGGCAAATTGCGCACACGACTGGCCGCACCTGCAGACATTTCAGACGATGCGTTGCGCGCTCTCGCGCTTGCCGACGCCAAAGTTGTGGCTGCTCTTGCCGGCGCTACACCAAGCAAAATCGTTATCGTGCCAAAGCGCCTGATCAACTTCGTACTTTAAACAGCTCTGTTTAGGTAGACAGATTTAACGAAGGTATTTTGCTGCACGGTCGATGGCGGCAAAGTCGACTGATTTAAACATCAACAAAATTGCGCGGTCAACACCCCAACTGCGCCAAGTTTCAAGTCGCGCGTCATCACCCCGAAGCAGTGCTTCGTCATAGTGCTCCCAAACTGAAACAGTGAATGGTTTATTAACTCCAGACTCTTTGTGCGCATCTCGGGCAGCCGCCAAGATTTCGCCCGCTCGTTCGTGGCTGGCGCGAATATTGATGCCGTTCGTGCGAGCTCCAGCGACTTTTGCCAGAGCGATACTGTTTGCGCCAATAATGATTTGCGGAATTGGATTTGGCAACGGAAACGCCGCAAGTTCTTGACGGCGATCTGGCGCCCACATCTCTTGCATCACATCAAGCGCATTTGTCAACACTGCATGACGGTCGGCGAGTTTTGCCGGCGGTGACAAACCAATTGCGTGACGCTCGGCAGCAAACGGGCTATTTGGCGAAGCACCAGCACCTAAACCTAAAACGAAACGACCACCAGAGATTTGCTGCACAGTCGCCACGCTGTTCGCGAGTAACCCAGGATGTCGATTGCCAACGTTGACAACTAGAGGTCCGAGTTCAATTTCTTTAGTTACCCCTGCAAGTGCACCGAGCAAAGTGAAACACTCAGGCATGTCGGGCGCCATCATTACATCACCGGCAAGATGATCCACAGTCCATAATGCTTTGAAGCCTGAACTCTCGGCTGCGATTGCTGCATCGCGCGCGATCGGCCAAATCGAAGTGCCTGGATTAATCTGCAAATCAAAACGCATTTATGCAGGCTAATTCATTGCAAAACAGTGCTCCGAACGCAAGAATTAACGAAATCATCATTGGCTAGAATTGAGTTATGGCGGCGCAATCAAAACAAATAGCCCAGCCAAATCTGAGTGTTGTTGACGCCAACACTGACCCACTCAGCAAGATTCTAGAAATTCTTGCCCGCGACGGTGGCGTGATCGTGCACAACATGCTGACTAGTGACGTTGTGACTCGCCTGAAAAACGAACTTGACCCGACTACAGAAGCGACTCAGGTTGGCCCAAAGACTGAACACAAAACGGTCAACTATTTCTGGGGAGAGAAAACTAAACGATTCACACGTTTAGCTCAACGCTCGCAGACTTTCGCCGACGAGGTATTGGTGCACCCTATTTTGCTTGGCGTGTCGGATGCGCTGCTTAAACCACATTGCGCAAGTTATTGGATGAATACTGGCCAGATGATGATCGTCATGCCGAGCGGTAATCCCCAATACATGCACCGAGACTCAGACGACTGGCCAAAAATGTGCTCACCGACAAGCGAGGTTTGCCAAGTTAGTTGCATGCTCGCACTCTCAGACTTCACTGTCGAAAATGGAGCAACCCGAGTTGCGCCTGGCAGTCATCTATGGAGCGACTACAAACGCGAAGCGACCGAAAGTGAGATCACGCAGGCTGTGATGCCAGCAGGCAGCGGAATGATTTACACCGGCAAGGTGTTGCACAGCGCGGGCGCTAATAAAACAAACAACGAACCTCGCTATGGTTTGCACATGTCGTATATATATGGCTGGCTGACACCCGAAGAAGCCGGCTGTCTTGGCGTTACTGAAGAGCGCGCCAAACAATTGACACCCCGACAACAACAACTGCTTGGCTATCGCTGTTACGACGCATCAGATATCAACGGCGGTCGATTGTGGACAGTTGACTACGAAGACGTGCCTGTGGGCCTGGGATGGACGCAATGAGTGAAAAACCAATTGATGGCCTAAGTGAGAGTTTCACTCGTGACGAATACATCTCACCAGAAATTTTTGCGACCGAGATGAAAAAAATCTATGGCACGAATTGGTGCTTTGCGGGTCTCAGCGAGAGCTTGTCAAAAATTGGCGATCGCCTCGTTGTAGACATCGGCGACGAAAGTATTTTGATTCTGCGTAACCGCGAGAATGAGCTTCGGGCTTTTTACAACGTTTGTCAACATCGTGGTTCGCAACTATGTGATGCCAGCGGTTCGGGTTTTGGCGCTGCAATCACTTGCCCTTATCACGCTTGGAGCTACTCGGTCGAGGGCAACTTGATCGCAACTCCCCTGCATGAAAAAGATTCGATTGATCGATCGGCGATAAGTCTGAAGCCGGTGAAAGTTGCGCAATGGCAGGCGTTTATTTTTGTTTCACTAGACCCAAACGCTCCAGAATTGATTGATTGGCTCGAGTCGCATTATTCGCGCCCACTTCAACTCGAAAAGTTCGACATGGCGAGTTTGAAAAACGCGCGAACAACCGTCGACGAAGTACAGGCAAACTGGAAAGTTCTTGGCGAAAACTACAGCGAGTGTCTGCACTGCGCGGTTGTGCACCCTGAACTCGTTGACCTGGTGCCAATTTACAAAACTGGCAGCACCACCCAAACCGACCGACCAGATTGGGGCGTCAGCCTTGCCGAGGGTGCCACTGGGTTGTCTTATAAACAAAATGAAAACCTGCCACTCTTGCCAGCGATGGACGAAATCGACGACTATTCGGTTTTTGGTGCCTATGTTTATCCGAATATGTTGATTGATATCTCGCCAACTGTTGCGGTAATCACTCGATATGTGCCCCGTTCTGCGACACACACGACAATCTTCACCGATTACTTGTTTCCAAAAGATGCGGTTGACAACCCAGATGTTGACCTTGAGCCAACAATTAGCTTTAGCGACCTAGTCAACCAACAAGATATTTCGGTGTGTGTGCGAGTGCAACGCGGAGTTGCGTCAAAGTCGTTTACTCGCGCCTATCACACAAAAATGGAGCGTTATTGCAAACAACTTATACAGCGTTACCGCAACGAAATTAGTTGAAGCTCCCAGCTGCAAATACTTCTGAAGTACGCTCACTCATCTCTTCGATGAGTTTTCCTAGTTTTGATAGGTTTTGCAAAAACACATCGCCGTGTTCGCGACTGTGAGCAACCGAAAGTGTGAGCGATTCGCTCTTGCCCCACGGGGCTAAAAAGACTCCGCCGTTGAACTGCATCAAATAGTTCAAGTGCATCGCACCAGTGCTCACTTCTAAAAAGTCTCGATAATTCA
>CANKZL010000145.1 GCA_947488385.1 Acidimicrobiaceae bacterium
GTACAAGGTCGCATGGTTCTTGGAATTCAGACCGTGAAGCCAGAGGGGATGTAGTGAAAAACTTTTTCAGTTTCTTTGGTCGCCTCTATCGCGGTGAAACTACATTCGACTTCATTGGCAAGCGAATCATCGGCTTTGCAATCTCGTTGACAATTGTTTTAGCAGGCGCAGTTTCATTGCTCGTACAAGGACTAGAACTTGGCATTGACTTTCGTGGCGGTGTGGCATGGGAAGTGCCCGCCGGAGAGTTGACTAACGAAGATGCTCGAAGCGTGCTTGATGCCAACAACATTGAGTCGTCAAACGCAAAGATTCAGTTCTTGACTGGTAGTGAACTGCAAGTCATGCGCGTGCAGGTGGGGGACCAACCTGAAGAGGTTCGTCTTGCAGTGCAGAAGTCATTTGCTGAACTCGCAAAAGTTGAAATTGAAGAAGTCAGTGTTGCATCGGTGAGCTCGTCTTGGGGTCGCAGCATCACTGAAAAAGCAGTTCGGGCATTGATCGTCTTTTTTGTGATTGTTTCGCTTTACATTTCTTGGCGTCTTGAATGGAAGATGGCGATCACTGCAATCGTGGCAATGGCTCACGACGTTTTATTGAGCGTAGGTGTCTACTCGTTGTTTGGATTTGAAGTCTCACCTGCAACAGTTGTTGCGTTTTTGACAATTCTGGGATACTCGCTGTATGACACGGTGGTTGTCTTTGACCGAGTTCAAGAAAACGCAACCAAGTTTGCATCTTCGCGACAGTCATTTGCCAACATCGCAAATGTCTCGACCAATGAAGTTTTAGCTCGTTCGCTCAACACGACGCTGTCTTCAGCGTTGCCTGTAATTTCGCTTCTAGTAGTTGGGTCGTTCATGCTCGGAGCAAAGAGCCTCGAAGAATTTGCCGTTGCCTTGCTGGTTGGCATGCTTGCCGGTACATATTCGTCGATCTTTGTAGCGGTTCCACTTTTGGATGTGCTCAAGCGCAACGAGCCAAAATACAAACCATTTGCTGGTCAGATTGCTACAGGTCAGGCAATGTCTGAATTGATGGGCAATGGTGAGTCTTCGCGACGTGTGACAAAAGCTTCGCGAGTTGAAGCTGGTTCGTCAGGTGATTCGACAAGCGAATCAACCATCAATAGTGCAGCCGAGCGTGCAACCACTTTGTTGACACACCCGCCACGACCCCGAAAAAAACGTCGTTAGCACTACGCTTTAGTCATGGCCACCTCATCGAGGGTGCTGCCGTGGCGGCGCCAGAACACGACAATTGCCGAGGAACTCTCACCTCTGCTGAGTGCCTATAAAGCGCGTCACCCCAAGGGTTCAGTATCGCTGATCAACGCAGCATACGAAATGGCGCGATCGGCGCATGCGAGTCAAAACCGTTCGAGTGGGGAGCTCTACATCAATCACCCGATTGCCGTGGCTCGAATTGTTGCCGACATCGGATTGGACGAAGTTTCAATCGTGGCGGCGTTGCTGCACGATGCTGTTGAAGACACTGAAATAACCATCGGCGATGTTGAAAGCAATTTTGGAAGCGAGGTTTCGGCAATTGTTGACGGTGTCACGAAACTTGAACGACTGCAATTTGACTCAAAAGAAGCACAACAGGCAGCAACGATGCGCAAGATGTTGGTGGCGATGGCGCGCGACCTGCGCGTGCTGATGATCAAACTTGCAGATCGTCTGCACAACATGCGCACAATTGCCGCCGTCTCACACGACAAGCAACAACGAATCGCCCAAGAGACTCTTGATATTTATGCTCCACTTGCGCATCGTCTCGGAATGCAAGAGATCAAACAGCAACTTGAAGACTTGGCATTTGCGGCGTTGTATCCCAAGCGCTATGCCGAACTTGACCACCTCGTCGCCACACGAGCGCCGGAACGAAATGTTTATCTCGCAAAGACAATCGGCCAAGTACAGCAGTGGCTTGAAGAAGTAAAGATCAGGGCCGAACTTACGGCGAGAGGCAAACATCTCTGGAGCATCTACGAAAAAATGGTGCAAAAAGGTCGCGAGTTCGACGACATTTACGACTTGCTGGCGATTCGCATTGTCGTTGAATCAGAAAAAGATTGTTACACCGTCTTGGGTGCGATTCACGGGCATTGGAAGCCGATCGTCGGAAGATTCAAAGATTACATTGCGATGCCAAAATTCAACTTGTATCAGTCGTTGCACACCACGGTGGTTGGACCTGGTGGCAAACCGATCGAAGTTCAGATTCGAACTCAAGAAATGCACCAGCGCGCCGAATGGGGCGTTGCATCTCACTGGGCATACAAAGACACGGTTTCGCAGGGCGACATTGACTGGTTGAACCGAATCATCGATTGGCAGGGTGAAGTTTCAGACCCAAGTCAGTTCTTGGAGATTTTGAAAACTGATCTTGAACAAGATGAGTTGTTTGTATTCACGCCAAAGGGTCGTGTTATCACATTGCCTGTGATGTCAACTCCAGTTGACTTTGCCTATGCAGTGCACACCGAGGTTGGTCATAGTTGTATGGGCGCTCGAGTAAATGGTCGTCTCGTGCCGCTGGATTACAAGTTGGCATCGGGGGACACATGCGAAGTTCTCGTTTCGCAAGGCGAGACAAGCGAGCCATCGCAAGATTGGCTCGAGTTTGTCGTTTCGCCAAAAGCTCGAAGCAAAGTCAAACAATGGTTGACTCGTGAGCGCCTCGAGGATTTGGTTGAAAACGGTCGAGACGAATTGGTAGAACGACTTCGCCAAGCCGGGTTGCCCGCCCAGAAAATACTTTCGTCGCAGGTGTTGCAAGACGAAGTTGCTCTACTGAGTTTTGAAGACGCAAATGATTTTTTTGCTGCAATTGGTGACCAGAGAGTTGATGCAGTTGCAATCGTCGAGCGAATGTCAAAGCGAATGCGTGATGGAGTTCAACCTGACCAACTTTCAATGTCGTCAATTGGTGCAACTGGACTCGCTTCGACTCAGAAAAATGGTGTGCATATAGAAGGTATGCCCGACGTGTTGGTTCGCTTATCGCGTTGTTGCACACCCGTGCCACCCGACGAAGTAATGGGCTTTGTGACCAAGGGTCGCGGAGTAACCGTGCATCGTTCGGACTGTGCGAATGCAGCTTCACTTGTGGCCCAAGATTCTGCTCGAGTTGTTGAAGTTGAGTGGTCGTCTGAGGGATCAAACGCAATGTTCGTAGCCGCCGTCGAAGTAAAAGCACTTGACCGATCGCGGTTGTTGCGAGACGTGGCTAATGCGCTTTCAGATGAGCACGTGAACATAGTTGCGTGCACAACGCACACTGGTTCTGATCGCGTTGCACGAATGCGATTTGAATTTGAATTTGCTGACCCGAGTCATTTGTTGTCGGTTCTACGCGTGATCAAGCGAATCGACGGTGTTTACGA
>CANKZL010000146.1 GCA_947488385.1 Acidimicrobiaceae bacterium
CGCCAGCCAAACGAAAAAGTGTGATGCCTAAAAAACAATGCGCATCTGGATATTCCGAGTCAAGCGCGATCGCTCGCTTCAAATCATTTGAGGCTGAATTAAATGCAAGTTGCTTTACTTCGTCACCCGCATTGCGCGAGATCAGTGCCAATAACCACGCCCGATAAGTAAGTGCCTCGACATTGTCTGGGTCGATTGCCAAAACTTCGGTATACAACTCAATCGCCGCCTTGGGGTCAACAAAGTTTGTTGCCCGCGCCCGTGAAAGTATCGAGGCTGTTGAATCTTCAATTGAGCCGGCTAAAGAGTCGCCCGAAAGTCGTTGACCTGACTGCGCAGCGACAAACCAACCAGCCAAACTGGCAAAAACTAAAACAATCAGAGCAGTGGTGGCAGAGCGCCGAAAACTCTGCGGTTTTGGCTCTTGTTGCGGCACTTGCTTATCAGCATTCAAACTTTCGATCTGTTTGATTACAAGAGCAGTGCGTGAAACATAGTCTTTGCGCAGCGATTCATAATCTTGATCGTCTAAGTCACCAAACTTATGTTCTTGCTCGAGATCGCGCAACGACTTGAGCAAAAACTCACGCTGCTCTTGCAATTGCACCAGCAACACCGAGTTATCGCTCATTGACTTTCGCTCTTACTTTCAGTATCAGCTTGGCTTTTCAGCGCTTGGGCAACAATTTGTTCGTCTTCAAGAGTTGGCGAAGTCGGTTTGTTTGTCCGCCATTTTGAAAACGCGGTGAACAACAAAAATGCCGAAAAGATCAACGCAGCAACAGGCAAAGCCCAAACCAAAGAATCGACACCAGATGCACGAGGCACGAGCAATACTTGGCCGCCAAAGCGCTGCTCGATATAACTCACAATTTCATCGTCTGTGCGCAAGCCTGAGGCGACCTGACGTGCAACCTCACTGCGAATCGACTCTGCAGCCGGTGCTCGTGAAACGTAAATGCTTTCACCCGAACAAGTTGGGCACGCCAGGTTCAACGTAATTGCATCGATTCGATCTTGTTGCGTTAGTGGGCCACCAGAGCGACTCGCACCAAACACAAGCAACACACCCACCAACAAAAACATTGCCAGCCAGATTGACTTGCGAGTCTTCATGAAACGAACTCTTCGCGCAATCGATTGACTTGTTCAGTCAATAGCCCCGCGCTCAATTCGCCAGTGATTCGCAAACGAACGATTCCATTTGGATCAATGATCCACGTTTCTGGTACTCGCGCCACACCAAAAGCGACGGCAATTGTGCCGTTGTCATCGGTGATCTTTGGCCAAGTTCCGCCGTTTTTCGTAAAAAAGTCTCGCACCGCATCTGAACTGTCGTCGTTGATGATCGTGTAAAGCTCGGCGGCATTCGCATTGGCCAACTCGCTTGCAGCAAACTCAACGAGTAGATCATGTTCATTGATGCATGGCACACAAGTTGAGTTGAAAAAGTTCAATACAACCCATGATCCTTTGCGCCGCTCGAGAGCGAACGGCTCACCGTCGATCGTTGTGCTTGCAACCGATGGTGCTGGCTGACCAAGCAAGGGCGACTTGGCAACAACATCTTGATCTGGTTCAGAGACGACTAAAACCAAAAACAATAGAGCGACAACAACGCCGACACACGCAGAAACAATCTTCACCAAGTTTTGAGATTTCAAGACTTAGTCACCTCGACTGGTGCGCTGGTTGGCTCGGTTGGTTTTCGTCGACGACCCGGAAAAGCAGCAAGTACGGTGCCAATGGCCATTAGTGCGGTGCCAATCCATAACCAAGTGATCATCGGTTTAATAAACACTTTGATCCGCGCTTCATTTGAGTCTTGTCGTACAGGTGGCTCGAGAGTCAAATAAATATCTGTTGTTAAAGAAGTTCTTACCGATGGAGTTCCGACGTTCATGCCGATGCGTGTGTATTTCGTGATCGCCGGAGCATAAATCTTTTTTCCATCCACCAAAACAAGCGCCTTCACACTGATGCTGCGGTCATCTCGAACTTCAACGACGTCACGCAGTTCAAATGTATGGCCCGAAAATTGTGCCTCAACGTTTGTCACGAGTGAAAGTTCTTGACTCTTGCTGAAACTATTCGACGCACCCAGAGAAACAGCGATCAGAATTACACCCAGATGAACAATCATTCCCCCGTTTGCGCGGCCAACAAGACCACGAAGTCCTTGACGCCGAGTTGCCAAAACCACTTGACGCATCGCCGCGCCCGACGCAACTCCGCCAAGAGTAAACGTCAATAGCGGGGCAACGCCATAGCTACCCAACAACAAACTTGCTACAAGTGCCGCCACACCACACCACGCCGGCCAAAAAAGTCGGTCGCGCAAAGTTTCGGTTGAGGCTTTACGCCACGGCAGCACCGGCGCGATCGCCATCAAAGTGAGCAACGCCAAGCCGATTGGCATGGAGAGTTTGTCAAAGAACGGTGCACCAACTGCAATCTGTCGATCTTGCAAGGCTTCAATGATTAACGGAAACACTGTGCCTAGCAATACGACGAAGGCGAAAATTGCGAACAAAACATTGTTCGCCAAAAATGCAGCCTCGCGCGACAATGGTGAATCAATAACGCCAGGGCTACGAAGTTTGTCGCCGCGCCAACCAATCAAGCCAACTGAGACAACCAACACGACAGCAAACATCGCCAAGAACCATGCTCCGATTCCGCTTTCGCTAAACGCGTGAACGCTGTTAAGAACTCCAGAGCGTGTTAAGAAAGTTCCCAAAATTGTCAGACTGAATGTGGCGACCAACAAAGAAATATTCCAAACGCGCAACATGCCACGGCGCTCTTGCACCAGCACCGAATGTATGTATGCAGTTCCTGTTATCCAAGGCAGAAGCGAAGCGTTTTCGACCGGATCCCATGCCCACACACCGCTCCATCCCAAGACTTCGTAACTCCACCAACTGCCAAGTGCAATACCAAAAGTTAAAAAACCCCACGCAAAAAGCGACCAACGTCGAGTTGCGACAAGCCAACCTTCACCGACGCGACCCGTGATCAGTGCCGCGATTGCAAAAGCAAACGGCACCGTGACCCCGACGTAACCGAGATACAAAATCGGCGGATGAAACATCACCAAAATGTGATTTTGCAAAAGCGGGTTCGGTCCTGGTCCGTCTAAAACTCCTGGGGAGCCGAGCGCAAATGGATCTGCAGGAAAGAATGAAACCAGAAAAAAGAATGCGCAAACTATAAACATCACGCCAAGCGCCCACGTTGCGATCACGTCTTGCATTCGTTTGCGTACCCAAATTGCAACAGCCATGGTGTATCCGGCAAGAACCAATACCCACATCAAAATTGAACCTT
>CANKZL010000147.1 GCA_947488385.1 Acidimicrobiaceae bacterium
CCAAGTTCGCCAACGATTTCGGTGGCGCTAGGAAGAAGCGAGACGATGCGCATATTTACTCGCGGGTTGGGCGAGGTCAGTTTTTGCAGTGTTTGTCGGCGATATCGAGAACTTCATCGATGATCGCAAGACCTTTTTTCACGTCTTCAACCGGCGTGTTGCACGGTGGTACAACATGTATGCGATTGAAGTGCGTGAATGGCCAGAGGTTGCGCTCTTTGCAGGCCACGATCAGATCCATCATCGGCTTGGCATCAGGGCCAGATGCATTGAACGGTACGTACGGTTCGCGGGTTTCACGATTTTTCACTAGTTCAATTGCCCAGAACACACCAAGACCACGAACATCGCCGACGCTCTGATGCTTGGCTTTCATTTTTTCAAGTGCTGGACCGATCACATCTTTGCCGAGCATGCGAGCATGCTCAACGATTTTTTCTTCTTTGAAGATGTTGATTGACGCAACTGCCGCGGCACATGCGAGTGGGTGACCGCTGTAAGTAAGACCACCTGGAAAGACACGATCGCGGAAAGTATCAGCAATTTTTTGACTGATGACCACGCCACCAAGTGGTATGTACCCAGAGTTGACACCTTTGGCAAAGCAAATCAGATCTGGTGTGACATTCCATTTATTGACTGCAAACCACTCACCGCAACGACCGAAACCGGCCATTACCTCGTCGCACATCATGACGATGCCGTGCTTATTGCAAATCTCGCGCACACCTTGCAGATAACCATCTGGCGGAACCAAGATTCCGTTCGTGCCAACCACTGTTTCGAGGCCGATCATCGCAACAGTTTGAGGTCCTTCGACCATCAAGACTTCTTCAAGGTGTTGCAAAGCACGCTGACACTCTTGTTGTTCACTATTTGAATGAAATGGCGAGCGATACGGGTATGGTCCCCAAAACTTGACGGCACCAGAGGCGCCAGTTTCATTTTGCCAACGACGTGGGTCACCGGTGAGTGCGATCGCTCCTGCAGTTGATCCGTGATATGAACGATATGTCGTCAGAATTTTGTGGCGACCAGTATGAAGTTTGGCCATTCGGGTTGCATATTCTGCAGCCTCGGCACCGCCGTTGGTGAAAAACACCATGTTCAAATCGCCTGGCGCAAGTTCTGTGATCAACCTTGCTGCCTCGCTTCGCGACGCGTTAACAAACGGAGGTGCAACTGTGCAAAGTTTGCCAGCGCTCTCTTGAATCGCAGCCACAAGTTTTGGATGTTGGTGGCCAATATTGAGGTTTACCAATTGACTTGTGAAGTCGAGATATTTTTTGCCGCTTGAATCCCAAAAATATGAGCCTTCGCCACCGGTGATCTCGGTTGGGTTTAGGGTGCCTTGTGCTGACCACGAGTGAAACACGTGGGCGCGGTCGTCTAAATAGGCCTGGGTTTTGGTGGCTTCGATTGTCATGCCCTCAGCCTAATTCGGTGGGGTGGACAAAAAGTTAACCAGATGCGAAAAAGCCACACTCCCGTAACAATTCTCAGACAGTTACGAAACATTGATGAATTAGGTTCTGGGCAGTCACAGCGTCGTGCACGTGTTTAAAAACGCGGTTTGTTCACTTGTTCAAATTAACGAAATGAGGAGTAATGAATTCAGACGTGACAGTTCTTGGGACGCAAGTTTCACTTTTATGGGTGGTGATTGGCGCGTCTTTGGTGGTTTTTATGCAGGCTGGTTTTGCGTTGCTTGAAACCGGATTCTGTCGTGCCAAACACGCGGCTCACGTTGTAAGCACAAACTTTGCAATTTTCGGCTTGGGTTTCGTGGCGTTTTTCTTCGTGGGTTTCCCGTTGGCTTTTGGTGGGTTCACTTATTCAGCATTGGGCTTAGATAATCCGGTCGGTCAAGCACTTATCGGATCGGGCAACTGGGTTTTTGCGTGGGGTGGTGGCTGGGCATTGTCTGGCCCGAACGTGACGCCAGCACTGCTGGGTTTCTTTTTGTATATGGCCGCATTCATGGACACAACTGCGACGATTCCAACTGGTTCGATGGCTGAGCGTTGGAGATGGAACAGTTTTATTGGTTGGGGACTTTTCTGTGGCGCGTTTTATTATCCAGTAATCGCGGCATGGACCTGGGGCGGCGGATGGTTGTCGAAAACTTGGGCGACGATGTCGCTTGGTGCTGGTTACGTCGACTTCGCTGGTTCTGGAGTTGTGCACTTGGTGGGTGGCGTGGCTGCTTTGACCGGGGCGATGGTGCTTGGGCCGCGCATCGGAAAGTATTCGCCTGAAGGAAAGTCGTTGCCAATGCCTGGCCACCATTTACCAATGGCGATGCTTGGAACTTTTATTCTGTTATTCGGCTGGTTCGGATTCAACGCAGCATCAACACTTTCGGCAACCGATGTGCAATTCGCAACGGTGGCGGCCAATACGGCAATCTCGGGCGCATTTGGCGCGGTCGCTTCGATGTTTTGGATTACGCGACGCACGGGCAAACCAAATCCGGGAATGATGATTAATGGAATGTTGGCTGGTCTTGTGGCGATTACGGCGGCGTGCGCGTTTGTTTCGCCGTGGGCTGCGGCATTGATTGGTTCATTGGCGGCAGTTCTTGTAATTGAATCGACCATCTTCATCGAAGAACGTTTGCGAATTGATGACCCTTGTGGCGTGATCAGCGTGCACGGTGTTTGTGGAATGTTCGGCGTGCTAGCTGTTGGTATTTTTGCAAACGGTTCTTACGGCGCAGGTTGGAACGGTTCAGAGTCAACAGGTGTTGCTGGCATCATCAAAGGCGATTGGGGACAATTAGGAGCGCAGGCTCTTGGTGCCGTGACGATCTTGGTTGTTAATTTCACTTTGTCATACGGTTTCTTTTCACTTCAGAATCGTTTTACAAAGGGCGGTATTCGTCCGACTGCGGCCGATGAAATTGCAGGTCTTGACAGCGAAATGGGTGTGTCGGCCTACACCGAATTTGAACTAGTACGTCACAAAGACTGAAGTTGCTTGGCTGCGCGCGAAAGCGTGCAGCCAAGTTGCTATTTGCAGATGTTGATTAAAGCGCCGAGGTCTTGAATCGTTGTTTCAACGATGTCGCCTGAGCGAAGAAATCTTTGCGGTGTGCGTCCAGCGCCGACGCCAGATGGCGTGCCGGTATAGATGACATCACCCGCATAAAGTTCGCAGATGCCCGACAAATAAGAAACAATGTCTGGAACTTCGAAGATCATGTCATCGGTTTGGGTGTTCTGCATGACTTCACCCGATACGCGGCAGGTCATTTTAAGATTGGCGCGGGTTGAAAGCGTCGCTGCGTCGGTTATCCA
>CANKZL010000148.1 GCA_947488385.1 Acidimicrobiaceae bacterium
TTGTGTGCATCTGAACAACGAACGGGTCCATCGCCGCAAGAACTGTCTCAGGTTGGCTGATAACTAAATCTGGCCCTTCGGCAACAACGTTCAGTTCATCATCGGTGATCAACGTGGCGATTTCGACGATTACCTCGGTCGCTGGGTCGAGACCAGTCATCTCAAGATCCATCCACACAAGCACGCCAAGCAATCTATTAGTTTTCGCGCTGCACAGCACTTCTGCCAACTGGCTGTTGGGCTCTATCGTCTTAGGCGTGGCAAATTCACCATCAACTAACGAGTCACGCAAGCCCACGCTTGTACCCGTCAAACGACTTGACGCCGATCTACCTTTGCCCGCACCTGCGCACGCCGGTGACGCGGGCATCGATTTGCACGCACGAATCGACGCAGTTTTGCCGGCGCGTGGTGGGCGAGTGCTTGTGCCAACAGGCATTGCTGTTGCGATTCCGTTTGGTTTTTTTGGACAAGTGGTGCCGCGCAGCGGACTCGCATTGAAACACGGCATCTCCCTTGTCAACACTCCGGGCATCATCGACAGCGGCTATCGCGGCGAGTTGCAAGTGATCATGATTAACACCGACCCAACGAACGAATATCACGTCAAGCGCGGCGATCGTATTGCGCAACTAATTATTCAAGAAGTCGTGGCGACAACCTGGCAAGTTGTTGATGAACTCGATGAGAGCGAAGATCGGGGTGGCGGCTTTGGCCACTCAGGCCGTTAAGACTTTTATTTCGTCACGCGTTGCGAAATTATTTCGCGATCGCTTAGGTCTTTAATTTGTTCTGCTGACAAACCTAAGAGTTCGCGCAATACTTCGGCATTGTCTTCGCCACGATATTTAGTTATACCGCGAGTAGACGTGTCAGAGCCCGAAAACATCCACGGTGAGTTCGGCAATTTGACTTTGCCGTCACCGCGGTCGTCAACTTCAACAAACGCATTTCGCTCGCTAGCCCATTTTGTTTTTGCTACTTCGCTAACTGTGCGCATTTGACCCATTGCCAGTTTGTTTTCATCAAGTCGGCGCTCAAGCTCGTCAACAGTTTCAACTGTTAGTGCCCAGTCTTTAATTAGTTTCATTAATTCGGCAAAGTTTTTGATGCGCAATGCCACGGTCTTAAATCTTTCGTCGTTCAAAAGATGTGGTGCCTGCATTGCGCCAACAAAGAAATCAAATGTTCCTCGTTCGGCGGGGTGCCCGCTGACGACTGAAGTTATGCCGTCCTTGGTTGTCAGCACTGCGTAGTCTTCGGGGCGAAACGAACGAATCGCGTCAGGCGAAACTGGCTCTTCCCATAAATCGTCGTGTGCATGTTCGTTGACGTAGAGCAAAGTTTGTGCCATCGACAAGTCGATGTATTGACCCTCACCGTTGCGTTCGCGTTGAAACAGCGCCGCCAAGATCGCGCTCGCACACTCAATTGCGGTATAGACGTCGGCATGGCTGAAGGGGTCGTTGGCGTATTGCCCCCCGCGTGCGTCGCCCTGACGCTTTGTTAGGCCCATTTCAGCGTTAATTACGGGGGCAAACGCCCTTCGGTTCACCCAGGGGCCGGTGTTGCCATACCCGGTGATTGAGGCATAAACCAGCCGCGGGTTTTTCTTGCGCAAAGTTTTTTCATCGAGTCCCAAGCGCGCCATTACGCCTGGGCGAAAGTTTTCAATCAACACGTCACATTTTTCAATCAGCTGTTTTACGATTTCAACTGCTTCAGGTTTTGTTAGATCTAGCGAAATGTTTCGCTTGCCGACATTTTGCTGAATGAAATATGTTGCATTTGAATTCACTCGTGGACTTGAAAACCGAGTCAAGTCGCCAGTGGGTTGCTCAACTTTGATTACGTCAGCGCCGAGGTCACACAACATTCGTGTTGCATGTGGCCCAGAAAGCACTCGAGTGAAGTCGAGAACGCGGACGCCTTCGAGTGGGCGCATCTGGCTAGTTGAGCGTCACGCCGAGCGTGCGCAATGCCAGCGATGCGTAGAGCGCAACACCGTGAGCCATTGAAGACTCCTCGAACATCACACGGTTCGAATGGTTCGGCGCGGCATTCGCTGGGTTCACGTTTAATGGTGTGCCACCAATGAAGACCATTGCCCCCGGAATCTTGTTCAACACATAACTAAAGTCTTCGGCGCCCATCACAGGTGCTTTCATATTTATTGCGTTTTCTTCGCCAAGTAGCGAGCCCGCAACGTCAAGGGCGAATGCCGCACTCGGGTCGTCGTTCACCGTGACTGGGTAGCCAATTCTGATCTCGACTGTCGCTTCCATTTCGTGTGCGGCGGCAATTCCTTCGGCCACGCGACGAATCGAATCGTGCACTTTGTTGCGGGTCTTTTCGCTCACTGCACGAATCGTCCCTTCAATTTGTGCCGTCTCGGGAATCACGTTCGAAGCAGTGCCAGCGATCAACTTTGTAATCGTCACAACTGCTGGGTCGAAAGTTTCAATTCGACGAGTGATCATCATCTGTAGTGCCTGCACGATTTCGCACGCCACAGGAATCGGATCAAGTGTTCTAAACGGCTCGGACGCATGACCACCTTTGCCTGAAATCTTGATTGACACGACGTCGCTTGAAGCCATCAGCGGGCCACTACGAGTACCGACAACGCCCGCGGGCATCGAAGACGTGATGTGCAACGCATATGCCGCTTTGATCGGCGACTCACTGCCGTCTTTATGTTTTGCCACGTCGAGCAAACCTTCTTCGAGCATGAATTTTGCGCCGTGGTGGCCTTCTTCGCCGGGTTGAAACATAAACAACACGCGTCCAGGTATTTCACCGCGACGGTCGCTGAGCAATTTTGCGGTGCTGACCAACATTGAAGTGTGCGTGTCGTGTCCGCACGCATGCATACAGTTCTCGGTCTTTGATGCGAAATCAAGGCCAGTATCTTCGGGCATCGGCAGGGCATCCATGTCGCCACGCAACATCACTGTCGGTCCGGGTTTGTCGCCGGTCAACATTGCTGCGATACCGCTTGTTGTTTTATGCAGAGTGATATCAAGTGGCAGGCCTTCAAGAGCGCTCAAAACTTGTTCGCGAGTTTTTGGCAGTGTGTTGCCGATCTCGGGCCACTTATGCAAATTTCGACGCAGGTCAATTGTTGTGTCCATCAAACCGTTGACTTGATCCTTCAATCCGACAGCTGCACCGTGTCGTTCTTGAGCAGCAGAAGTTGGTTTGTTTGAGCCTTGTTTTGCCATAGGGCAATCGTACCTACGTATATAAACTGTGCATATGTTGACAGTTGAATTCACCATCGAACCGTT
>CANKZL010000149.1 GCA_947488385.1 Acidimicrobiaceae bacterium
AATCGCTTAAAGCACGCCTTCGGGCACGTATCCGTCGCCGAATGCAGCCTTGACCTCATTTTGCAGACTTGACGACGCCCACATATCGATCGCCGTCATTGCCATGATCTTTGCGCCTTCGATAATCGCCTTGCTCGCCTCTTCGCCTTTTGTATGGTCGGCGAAGGCTGCGCTGTGCAGCGAAACGCCACTTGGTGCCACCTGCATCATTGGGTGAATCGACGGCACGAGATAGCTGATGTTGCCCATGTCAGTCGAACCGCCTCCCGTGCCAGGCAAAAACTCTGAAGTCATTTTTCGGCCAAACTGCGAAGCGTTGCGAATGTAACTTTCAAGTAGCGGCACGTTGTCGACAAGATCGGCGAAGGTGTTTTTCTTCCAATCAAATGTGACTGTGCAATCGGCAGCCATTGCGCCACCCTCCAAACACTTTGCGACACGCTCTTTTAGGGGTTGCAATGTTTCAATTGTCGGTGACCGCACATACCAATCCATTTCGGTTTCACGAGGCACGATGTTTGGCTTCTCACCTGAATTTGTGAAAATACCGTGAATCCGTTCAGTCGGCAAAATATGTTGACGCAACGCTGCGACATTCATGTAACCGAGTACGGCTGCGTCAAGTGCATTCTTTCCCTTGTGTGGCGACACAGCAGCGTGCGCAGCAAGACCGTGAAATTTTACAAATAGATTCTGAATCGCTATCGCGTTCATTCTCGCCAGGTCGGCATCAGCGGGATGAATCATCATCGCCGCGTCAATACCCGCGAACGCGCCCTTGCGCGCCATTTCAATTTTTCCACCGCCGCCTTCTTCGGCTGGCGTGCCCATTAAAACTAAATTGCCACCACATTGCTCGGCGATTGCGCTCAATGCCAACCCAGCACCGAGACCAGCCGTTGCAATTATGTTGTGTCCACACGCGTGACCAATTCCTGGCAGGGCGTCATACTCGCACAGCACGGCAACTGTTGGTCCGCTTCCGCCTTTGATTCGAACATCGAATGCAGTGTCGAGATCGTAAGCCTTGCGAGTCACTTTCACTTTTGAGTCAGCGATGTAATCGGTCAAAATCTGATGAGCGAAGTGTTCTTCGAAATTCGTCTCTGGTTTGGCGTGAAGTTGATGACTAATGCTCACCAAATCATTTGCTCGCGCATCGATATCTTGACAAACACTTTGCTTTAATTCCAAAACTTTCTGGCTTGAAATCGTCATAGTTCTAGGTTAATCCTTACCAATACAGACTTACAGCGTCAGAAATCACGCGAAAGTCGCAATGTTTCACCATTCCTAGATCCATTGCATCAACGAATAAACGAGCCGGTTCTTCGAGGTCGACCTTAAAACTTTCAGCTTGCTTGTAACTGATTTTCGGATGCGGCAAATGAGACCCCAATTTAACTAGTCGCTTGGCCGTCAATCTTTGTCGAATCTTCATTGATTGATCAATGCTCACTACGTCTAATTTTGAGTCATTGGGGTGGGCTTTCGGTGCACAATCCCAACTTCCGATGAACGACGAATTGAAGACACCAGTTATTGCACCACGCAACCAACCATTTCTAATGATTGCACTTCCCAAAAAATGCATCTTTTCAGTTACTGCTGAAACCAAGACATAATTAACTTCAACTAGGTCAAACTTTGTATGCAGCATGTTCGTTTCGTTCATTGTTGCGCCGCTAAGCCCGAGGGTTCTGGCTAAATTCGATTTCAAAACAGCAATTGGTGATGCCATGTTGCCATTTACGAAAACTTCGTTGAGATAAGCATTGGCCGACGGGTCATCTGCAAACACGAGCAAATCAGCTGGCG
Source organism: Acidimicrobiaceae bacterium (assembly GCA_947488385.1). Lineage (GTDB taxonomy): Bacteria > Actinomycetota > Acidimicrobiia > Acidimicrobiales > Ilumatobacteraceae > BACL27. The sequence continues at coordinate 1,819 of CANKZL010000149.1, forward strand.
CTTCAACTTGCTCGCCCCAATCTTTACCTTTACGAATCGTCATCAGCTAGTCACCGAAGATCCCTGTGATGCCGCAACAACACCTCGCAAGATTGACTGCGCAGCCTGTTCAGCGCATTGTCTGGTCTGGGTACTCGGTGCAATCAAAGTGAGTTGACGAAGCAGGTCAACTAGTTGTTTCATCGTGCGTACAAAGTCACCGGCCGTTAAGTCGTCGCTAAGAATGTCAATTAACTCGCTTCCACTCGCCCACTCGAATGTAATCTCCATTAGTCCGGCATCAAGAGGGCGATGCGCGGCAACTCCTGTGGCTTCTTCGTCTCGACCAATCTTGTCGCTCAAATCCTTCATTGACTTCCACTGAGACTGCAACGACTTGGGCACGCGTGGTTTAGGCGGCTCTTCGGCGCGACGAAATTCGTACACGAATGAACTCAATAGCGATGCAAGTTCGGCCGGTGTAAGGCCATCAAAAAGTCCATTGGCGAGCGATTCGGCTATCACGAGATCAAGCTCGTGAAAGATTTTTGCCAGTGATTTTCCCTGCTCAGTCAATGTCCACTTCGAAACATAGCCTCGTCGTTCCATCAATCGAACCAAATCATCAAATTTCGCGCTCACCGACTGAACTGATTTCTCAATTCGGTCTTCCATTGATCGCAACTCACCGTCAATTCGGTCGGCAGACTTTGCGGCAATAAGTTTTCGCTTCAGTTCAGGATCATTAGTTACTGGGTGGTCCCGCTCTACGTGGCCTTGACCACCACTTGCTCTATTGCCGGCATTGACTTTTGTGCGTTGCACCCGCAGCGCCACTTCTTTTACAAATCTTGGGCTGGTCAAAGGAAACTGCTCAGGCAACTTGATGTAACCAACCTTTTGTGGTGGTGTGTCAAAGTCGCCAGCCTGCAAATTCAACACTGCTCGATTCGCCGTAACGATTGTTATCTTCGTTCCACTTGCACGTTTGGCGGTCGCAATTACCGCTGCCTTACTTTCACGACCCTGCTTGGGCAAACTAACCATGTCACCGAGCTTTAAAACACTTAGTGCTTGTTCGATTTGCGTAGCGTCGGGTTCGGATTGATATGCCTTTCTAAAATCGTCGATGTCGCCGTAGCTACTTTTTGCTTGTTCACGCAGTCGGTCGCGCTCTTTGCTTCGACGCGCAATTCTTGCTTGAATCTCCACGACATCTCGCCCACTTTGAAATTGCGCAAATGAGAGATTCAGTAAGTGGTGGGCTTCTTGACGAGAATGAGTTTGAATGAGGTTTGCTGCCATGTTGTAGGTCGGTCTAAAGGCCGAAACAAGACGAAATGATCTACTCAGTGCAAGAGCTGCGACTTGGTCAAAGCCAACAAATTGATTCCATAAAACCAACGCATGACCGACTGTGTCAATTCCTCTTCTTCCCGCCCGCCCTGTCAACTGGGTGTATTCAGATGCCTTCAAAGGTTGATGATGTTCGC
>CANKZL010000150.1 GCA_947488385.1 Acidimicrobiaceae bacterium
GCGATCACATTTACAGTTACTGTGCCCGACCCACTTTGAGCAACATCAAGAGTTACTACGGCATTAACTTGACACGAGCAAAGAAAAATTGCCGATGCGATTACCGCAACAAAGTGAAACTTTTTTAGTCGCTGACGCGCGCTTTGCACGCTATGACTCACTCAGTTGTCGTTGGAGTTGTCTCACCAGCGCCAGCAAGTTCAACAGCAACTGGTGGCTTGAAACCTTCAACAGCTTTAAACGAGAAGCGTTTCTCTTCTGGTTTTTCTGGGTCATCTTCAACGCCGATGACGATTATTTCGCCGGCATGAAACTCTTTGTTCAAGAGTTTTTCTGAAAGGGGATCTTCAAGGAAGCGTTGCATCGCTCGGCGCAATGGACGAGCGCCAAGTTGTGGGTCGTAGCCGCGCTTGGCGAGAAGCTCTTTTGCTTCAACAGTGAGTTCAAGGCCAAGTCCGAGACCTTCAAGTTGGCCAGTCAAACGCTTGCTCATCAAGTCGACCATTTGCACAACTTCGCTCATTGCCAACTCGTGGAACACGATCACTTCATCGATGCGGTTGAGGAACTCTGGCTTGAATTGAGTCTTGAGCGCCTCGTTTACCTTGTCGCGCATACGTGCATACGAGAGTGCCTCGTCGTTTTTGCCGAAACCAACATTGGCTTTGCGCAAGTCTTGCGTTCCCAAGTTCGAAGTCATGATCAAAACTGTGTTTCTGAAGTCTGTGCTGCGACCTTGTGCGTCTGTAAGGCGACCTTCTTCAAGAATCTGCAACAAAGTATTGAACACGTCAGGGTGCGCTTTTTCGATTTCGTCGAACAGCACAACCGAGAACGGCTTGCGACGCACAGCTTCTGTTAATTGGCCACCTTCTTCGTAGCCCACATATCCAGGAGGCGAGCCAACCAGGCGACTCACCGTGTGTTTCTCCATGTATTCGCTCATGTCGAGAGCAATCAGAGCTTGTTCGTCACCAAACAAGAATTCAGCCAAAGTTTTTGCGAGTTCTGTTTTACCGACACCCGTTGGTCCCAAGAAGATGAACGAACCGCTTGGGCGCTTCGGGTCTTTCAGGCCTGCTCGAGTTCGGCGAATGCTTTGGCTGACGGCCTTAATCGCGTCTTCTTGACCAATGATTCGTTTGTGAAGTTCGCCTTCCATGTTCAACAACTTGGCAGTCTCTTCTTCGGTGAGCTTGAACACTGGAATACCGGTCCACATACTCAAAACTTCGGCGATTGATTCTTCGCTCACTTCATCAAACAAATCGATGCCTTGGGCTTTTACGTCAACTTCCTTTTGTGATCGCTCTTCAAGCAGCGAACGTTCTTGATCGCGCAAACGACCGGCTTCTTCGAAGCGCTGCTCTTCTACGGCACGCTTCTTTGCCTCTTGAACATCGTTGATCTTGTTTTCAATTTCTTTGAGGTCAGGTGGCGTCGTCATGCGCTTGATTCGCAAACGGCTGCCAGCTTCATCGATCAAGTCGATGGCCTTGTCTGGCAAGAAACGGTCTGAAATGTAACGGTCAGCCAAGTTTGCTGCCGAGACAAGCGCTTGATCTGTGATCGTCACACGGTGGTGAGTCTCATACTTATCGCGAATGCCTTTGAGAATTTCGATCGTGTGCGCAACCGATGGCTCATCGACTTTGACTGGTTGAAAGCGACGCTCGAGTGCGGCATCTTTTTCAAAGTGTTTACGGAACTCGTCAAGCGTTGTTGCACCAATTGTTTGCAATTCGCCACGTGCCAACATCGGCTTCAAAATTGAAGCTGCGTCAATTGCGCCTTCGGCGGCACCTGCACCCACGAGTGTGTGGATTTCATCGATGAACAAAATAATGTCACCGCGAGTCTTAATTTCTTTCAAAACCTTCTTCAAGCGCTCTTCGAAATCACCGCGATAGCGGCTGCCGGCAACAAGTGCACCCAGGTCGAGTGTGTACAACTGTTTGTTGGTCAAAGTTTCTGGAACCTCATTCGCAACAATTTTTTGAGCGAGGCCTTCAATAATCGCGGTCTTACCAACACCCGGTTCACCGATCAAAACGGGGTTGTTCTTCGTGCGACGCGAAAGAATCTGCATCACACGTTCCATTTCTTTGTGTCGACCAATTACTGGATCAAGTTTTTTGTCGCGCGCAAGTTGTGTCAGGTTGCGACCGAACTGATCAAGAATCTGACTGCCACCTTTTTCTTGTGGTGTATCTTTCGCACCAACTGCTTCGCCTTCACCTTTGCCACCAGGTCCTTGGTAGCCGCTCAACAACTGAATTACTTGTTGACGTACTCGACCAAGATCGGCGCCAAGTTTGACGAGCACTTGTGCTGCAACACCTTCGCCTTCGCGAATCAAACCGAGCAAAATGTGTTCGGTGCCGATGTAGTTATGACCAAGTTGCAATGCCTCACGCAACGAAAGCTCGAGCACTTTTTTCGCCCGTGGTGTAAATGGAATATGGCCCGATGGCGACGATCCGCCTTGACCGATGATCTCTTCGACCTGAGCGCGCACGGCTTCAAGTGAGATACCGAGTGCTTCGAGTCCTTTGGCGGCAACGCCTTCACCTTCGTGAATCAAACCCAGCAAAATGTGTTCCGTACCGATGTACGAGTGATTGAGCAAGCGGGCTTCTTCTTGGGCGAGAACTACGACTCTGCGAGCCCTATCTGTAAACCGTTCGAACAATTCCGACCGCCTTGTGCGTCAACTTAGGTAACTTTCCTAAAGTGTATCGGTGCGAGCGGGACGGTTCACGGCGCTATTTCGACTTTCGCATGTTACGTGTGACGCGTGACGACCCTCACAGCGCTTAGTTCGTAGATTCACAAGCCCCGTTGCCTAACCTGTGGATATGGCCGTTTCATCGCCGCTACTTTCTTTGCCGCTTATGGATACCGATCGCCAGCGCGTTGAATCAGCGCTTTTGACTGCCGTAAAAACTCGAGACTCTCATCTCAACGAACTCGCCGCACATTTAATTGTTGCCGGCGGCAAACGTTTGCGCCCAGTAATGACAATCGCTGCAGCGAGCGTTGGTAGTGACAAGCAAGTCAGCGACGATGTGATTCAAGGCGGCATCTCTTGCGAACTCGTTCATCTTGGTTCGCTCTATCACGACGACGTTATGGATGAATCTTCCACGCGGCGCGGCGTCGAAACAGTAAATGCAAGGTGGGGCAACCTGCAAGCAATTCTCGCAGGCGACTTTTTGTTGGCCAAAGCATCTGAAATCGCCGCCGCGCTGGGTACTGAAGTCGCAACGTTGCT
>CANKZL010000151.1 GCA_947488385.1 Acidimicrobiaceae bacterium
ATAGCCGCTCTGGCGACCACTTTGGTTTCTTGAATTCGTCGTAGTGTTCGCCATCTACAGTTATTTTGTCTTCGTCGGTGTAGATGTAATCAACAAACGAATTCTTGGCGATTTCGTTAGCTACTGCAGTTAGGGCTTCGGCATGGAGTTCGTCGTCGTTGTCAAGAAGAACAACAAATTCTCCAGTCGCTAACGAGAGAGCATCATTGCTGGCTTCAATAATCCCACCATTTTCTGAACGAAAATACACAACGACTCGACTGTCTGAGACTTGAAGTTGTTTAAGTCTGGTCGCTACATATGGATCAGATGATTTGTCATCAACTAAACACCACTGCCAATCAGTGAACTCTTGCGCGTACACCGACTCAACACACTTTTCAAACGCATCGTGTGGCGGGTTGTAAACCGGCGTAATAATGCTAAAGCGTGGGGATTTCACCATTTATCTAATGATGCGCTTGATAACCCGCAGTGGCGTCAACACAACTCTGCCGATTCGCCAGGTTGCCGAAGTTTTTAGGTCATTAATTTGTCTATGCAAATTTTTATTCGTTGATTCCATTTTCAACGCATCGTTCAAGGCTGCTTCAAGGCGCTGAATATGTGCAAGATGCGCCTTAATATCACCGAGTTGTTTTTGAGATTCAACGTACATTGCTCGATATGCGGGGGCTTCACCCGCCTCTGCAGCAGCTCCAATGGCAAAATCTCGCGATTGGAGCAGAGCCAGTTCTAATTGCATAATTTTGCCTTCAGCGTTTTGTAAATCTTGACGCGCTTGCGTTAATTCTTCAGCAAAATCAACTTGCGTAGTATCTGGCAAGACAGGCTTGATGTCATCCATAAGATTTATGACTCAACTCTACCGCAGGGTTGCAATGGTAAGTTGGAGTGAGATGCAACAGATAAAAGAGATCGCTAACTCGCGCAACTTGTTGTGGAATCTCACCTTGCGCGAATTGCGCAGCAAATATCGAAGGTCTGTTTTGGGCTGGTCTTGGTCGCTCCTGAATCCACTCGCACAAATGGCGATTTATACATTCGTATTTGGTTTACTTTTTGGCGCAAAAGCACCAACTGGTGATCCATCTGGAGTTACGACATACGGCTTGTATTTACTCACTGGCATTATTCCATGGGGATTTTTCGCCCTAATTTGTGGCGTTGGTCTTCAGTCAATTTTGAGTAATACCAACCTTGTAAGAAAAGTTGCATTTGCGCGAGAAAGCCTCGTGCTTTCGCAAGTGTTGTTTTGTTTCGTCCAATTCTCAATTGAAATGAGTTTGGTCTGTTTGGTTCTGTTGATCGCAGGCAGTGCGGTTTTACCGTGGTTACCAGTCACAGTTTTGCTGATGGTTCTCATGGCATGCTTTGCCGGAGGTATTGCCCTTGTCTTGAGTGTGAGCGCCGTGTTTTTTCGCGATTTGCCGTATTTGTGGACAATCATTAATCAGCTTTGGTTTTTTGCGACCCCAGTGATTTACGATCCAAAAATCATTGACGGTAAAGTGCCCGACGCGCTGCAGAGTATTTTGCATTGGAATCCAACAGCAGTATTCATTCGATCATTTCGAGCAACGACTTATCATGGCACTGCTCCCGAGTGGCGAGATCTAGGGGCTTTGTTTTTGTCAGCGGCTATCTCGCTGGTTATCGGTTTTGCCACATTCAACAAGTTGAAGCGCAGGCTGGCCGAAGAACTTTAGATTTTTACTTGTGGTGTCGTTCCAGGTTCCATGTTGAGTTGATTGCCACGATTCCATCATCAAACATGTTGGTTTTATGCACGTTAAATCGCAACCAATTCTGACAATGATCAAATTCGGTTGATCCAGTTGAATCTGTAATTGCCGCAGAAACATAATAAGTACCTTCAAGCAACTGAATTGAGTCGATGTTTAAGGTTGCAGTGGCAGCACCGTCAAGAACTCGCATGGTGTTGGTTCCGCGCTGTGTTGAAGTTGCCCAAATCACATCGCCATTCAGCCGGGTTATTTGAGCACGCAAGATTGGTGATTCAAGCCGAGTGTGAGCAGATATTTGAAACCGCAGCTTGACTGGCGCACTTGAATCTATAACCTGAACTTGTTCGTCAGCTGTGTTGAGCAATTCAATCGAACTGATTCGTGCATCGCCAGTTCCCCAACGATTGCGCGAAGTTTCATCTTTTTCTGTGTGTTGCACGTAACTTCCACCTGTGTAGGCCGAAATTACATCTGCTGCCGCCCCAGTCTGTTTAATCTGACCTTTGTCGAGCCAAATCACTTCTTTGCATAATTGTTGTACCAATCCCAGACTGTGGCTCACAACAACAATCGTTCGGCCCTCTCGGCGAAACTCCTCGATTTTCTCGCTACTTCGGCGTTGAAAGTCTTGGTCTCCAACTGACAAGATTTCATCGATCAACAAGATTTCGGGTTCAACGTGTGAAGCAATCGAGAAACCAAGCCGCACGACCATTCCCGATGAAAAATTCTTGACTGGTGTGTCTATGAATTTTTCAAGTCCAGCGAATTCGACAATACTGTCGAACTTGTTTTCGACATCGCGTTTTGACATGCCAAGAATCGCGCCGTTAAGAAAAATGTTTTCCGCACCACTAAGTTCAGGGTGAAAACCAGCACCAAGTTCAAGCAACGCCGCAAGTTTTCCGTCAATTTTAATTGTGCCCATATCTGGCGTATAAATACCGGTGAGGCACTTAAGCATCGTCGTCTTGCCAGATCCGTTTGAACCGATAATTCCGAGAGTCGCCCCATGTGCAACTTCAAATGAGACATCTTTTAGTGCCCAAAACTCTTCATACTTTGCTCGGCGGCCGCGCAACATCGCAGCCTTGATATATCTGTTTCGTTCGTGGTAAAGCCGAAAATTTTTTGAGAGAGAATTTACTGAGATCGCGCTGTTGGACATGATGGTTGTTACTCGGCAGCGCTTTGTTGCGCACGAAGCTTGGTGAGTTGCGCTCTTACAGTTGCCGGCAACTTGTCTGTATTCCAGTTTGTAATCAAGTGGTCGCTGTGTTTTACGTAATACTCGTCTTCGTCTGACAGATTCGCAAAGTCTTGATACCAAGGAAGGTGTCGCGCCGTATACGGTGGGGCGCTTCGCAATGAGTTGCCATTTTGATGCCCACCTCCAGGTCGATACATCGCAAACGTGGTGTCAATTGGTGCTTTATAAAATCCTGGCCAGTAAACCTCTTGCCAAAATTGGGTCTCCCATGTAATTACATCCGATTTGTGGATGAAGTGATCAGGCAGATCAT
>CANKZL010000152.1 GCA_947488385.1 Acidimicrobiaceae bacterium
CCGCGAAGTAGTTCTCCGTCGGTGACACCGGTTGCAGCGAAGAAAACGTCATCGCCGCTGCAAAGATCATTTACAGTCAAAATCTTTGACAAGTCGTAGCCGGCGTCTTTGGCAACCTTGGCTTCAGCATCATTTTTGACCCACAGTCGACCCAAGATTTGCCCACCCAAACTCTTTAGCGCTGCAGCAGCCGTTACGCCTTCAGGTGTGCCACCAATGCCCATCAACACGTCGACACCGACATGCGGTGACGCAGCGGCGATTGCGCCTGCGATGTCGCCGTCACTAATCAGGTGAATGCGACATCCACAACTGCGCACTTCAGCGATCAATTCGTCATGTCGTGGTCGCTCTAAAATCACGACGACCAAATCGTTGAGCGACTTTTTTGTCGCCTTGGCGATTTCTTTCAAATTTTTTGTTGGAGAAACAGTTATGTCGATTGCGTTGGCCGCCGCCGCCGAGACGGCGATTTTTTCCATATAAACGCAAGGGCCAGGATTAAACATTGAGCCACGCTCGGCAACTGCAAGCACTGAGAGCGCGTTGTTGCGACCAAGTGACGTCAGCGTCGTGCCGTCAATCGGATCAACAGCAACATCAGTCAGCGGTTTTGAGCCGTTGCCGACACGCTCTCCGTTGAAAAGCATTGGTGCTTGATCTTTTTCACCTTCACCGATGACGACGATGCCATCCATATTTACGGTGTCGAGAAGATTGCGCATCGCGTCGACAGCGGCGCCATCGGCAGCATTTTTATCGCCACGACCAACCCACTTTGACGCGGCGAGTGCGGCTGATTCAGTCACCCGAACTAGTTCAAGCGCCAAGTTGCGGTCAGGGCGTTGCTTCAACGTCATCACTCAGATGTTAGCCCAATCGTGCATTTGAAGAATAAACAACTAGCGTTCGGCTTGTGAGTGAACTGAATCCGAACACACCGATCACCGAGTGGGAACTTGACGAGTGGTCGAAAGATACTCGTGCCGAACTCTCGGCGATGCTGACCGAGTCGGGGATTGCACATCGTTGGGACGACACAGTCTTGTTGGCCGAGTCATCGCGCGAGGTAGATATCGAAGAAATTCTGGATGAGATCGAGAATCTTGATCACGAAATTGACGAGCAAGATGATGATCAAGATCAGGCTGATGAAAAAGTTTTGCAACAGCTCATGGGAGTTGCACAAAAGATCTCTCGTAATCCGACGGACGGCAACGCTGTATCGAACCTTGAGCGTCTACTCGAAGAGATTGATGCAGCCAGCGCGCCTGGTGACATGGGCGACTCGGTGTGGCGTCAAATCAAAGATCTTGCAAGTCAGGTTGAAGATGCGCTTGTTGGTGGAGATCGGGCCGATGAAGTGTTGGCAGTGGATTTAGCAAGTCGGCTTACGGCGATTTTGCGCTCAAATCTTTAGCCGATTTTTGCTGTCAGCAATTAGTCTCTGAGACTATGGTCGTCAACGGCGAGGTGCTGGCTGAACTTGAGATTTGGCATACACGGCCGTTTACGCCGACACGACGCCTTTCGCTTGGAGCATTAGATCTGCCAGTTGATCATTCGCCCGGCTTTGGTGGTCTTCTGCTCGGCGGAATTGTCGCCAATCACTTTGGTGATGTTGACGACGAAGTCGTGCCAGATCTGCATCGTTTGCTGTCGCAAGTTGAGCGCGGTGAGCGAGTTGTTCAGCCCCGATTGCGACATCGTTTGCAAACTGATCGTCACGGTTTAGCCAAGAGTGTGCATCGTTTGCGTGGCAACGAAAACGAATTGCAATTTGAGTTTGATTCAAATGGCAGCGAGTTGTTGCAGGTTCTGGGTGCGATTTATGCTCTCGAGCGCCTCGAAGAAGCAGCACGACGCTCGTTGAGTGTTGTTTTGAGTCGCGCAATGCGTTGGCGCGGACCATTGGATTCATCTTTTATTTCGTATCTTGCCGGAAGCTCAGCATCGAATATCGCGGCGATGGCCGACCCGCGGGCGTGGGCGCTTGATCTGCTCGGGTTTCCTGCGGGCACCGTCAAACCGTCAAAGCGTCAGGTGCAAGAGCGGTATCGCGCGGTGTTGCGCAGTGTCCACCCAGACCACGGCGGCGACGCATTGACCGCCAGCAAATCAATCGAAGAAATTGGAGAAGCCCGCCGAGTGCTACTGCGCTCGTGAAAACGCGTGTGCTGTTGCGCTCGTGATTAACGGCGTCGTTTTGTTTCCGGGTGCGGGAACGAATGCAAACCACAAGTCGCTCGTCGCGATCGAATCGGCGATTAAAAATACGAATGCGAAAATTAATGTTGTGCGAGTTGATTTTGAATATCGCAAAGCAGGAAAGAGCTTTCCTGACAAAACACCTGTGCTGATCGAGACGGTGCGAAACGCGGTGTTGCAGGCGGCAGCGTCTTGGCAGTGTGCGACGAACGAAGTTGTTATTGGCGGGCGCTCAATGGGTGGACGAATGTGCAGCATGGCGATTGCCGACCCAGAGCAAAAACTAGAAGTGGCCGGTTTGGTGTGTGTTTGCTACCCGTTGCATCCGCCAAAGCAGCCCGAGAAATTGCGCAGCGAACATTTGCCTAGAGTGACTGCGCCGACACTATTTATTAGTGGTACTCGCGATGAATTCGGCACGGTTGAAGAACTCACCGCCGCAACGTCGCCGATGAATAATAAAAAGCACGTTTGGCTAGACGGTGCGAGACACGACTTAAAGAACCGAGATATCGAAGTAGGCGAAATTATCGCTAGTTGGGTTGTGAGTCTTTAGCGCCAGTTGAAGTGCTGTCAATAACATCTTGCGGGTTGAGTTCTTCAAGTTCGCGGTGTGCCGACTCAGGAAAAGTTGTGTACACGAGAGTTCCGGCGATGATCGGGCCCAAGGTGAGCCAAGCCATGACTTGGCCGTAACTGATATCGCGATTCAGAAATACTCCTGCACCGACAAGACCGATACTTCCGCCGATGAGTGATGCCGTCATGATCACACTCGAGGCGAACGAACGATGCAGCGTTGGAAACATCTCGCCGCGATAAACCGCCATCGCGGGATAAGCCAGGCCAAGGCAGATGCCCCCAGAAAGCGAAGCAATCCACATCGGCTGACCGCTGGTGCTAAAAGCCAGAGTGAGCAAAATCGCCCCAAGTGGAAACGTGATGGCTGACAACAGTCGACGTCCACTTGAGTCGGCAACGCGACCACCGATCAACAGACCAATGGATGCAGGTGTGCCCGTGACCAAAGT
>CANKZL010000153.1 GCA_947488385.1 Acidimicrobiaceae bacterium
CGACGAAAAGCAGTTCCTCATCACCCCAGTGGCCATGACACACCGGCCATCGTCACTTCACTAAACGGGGGGACAAAATGAAACGTCGCGAAGATTTAGGAAGGCCACGCAACCAGCCCAAGATTGGTGTTCAATACAACCGATCGGCCTTTGGTGATTTTGCAGAACATGTCGCACGAGTCATGGGCACTGCACGATTTTTGGTGATCCAGTCAGTGCTTGTCTTGATATGGGTAGGCATAAATATTTTATTTGTCGCTTTTCAATGGGATAAATATCCGTTCATTTTGCTGAATCTAATGTTTTCAATTCAGGCTGCTTATGCTGCGCCATTGATTTTGTTAGCGCACAATCGACAAGAGCATCGCGACCGTGAACAAGCCCAAGTTGATAGAAACGTGGCTACACGCACTCAAAATGATGCTGAGTTTCTTGCCCGCGAAATTGCCAGCGTGCAACTTGCGCTTTCAAATGTGGTGACCGCAGATGAATTGCGCGAACAGATCGACCGTCTTAGCGATCAAATCGCCAAACTAAACAAAAATTAGTTTAAGCGCACTTTTTGCAGCGACCAATCAGGTCGAGTCGATGTTGATCGAGAGTAAAACCCGATTGCTTTGCGAGTTGGGTAAGCGCCGAGTCAAGTTTTTCTTCCAGTTGCTCTGGAATCACAACGTCGCGCATATCTCCACATACTGAACACACCATGTGATGATGGTGCCCAAGAATTTCTTCATTTAATTCATAACGACCAATGTCGTCTGTGCTGAAAACTCTTTGTACAGCGCCGACTTGCTCAAGTACAACAAGATTGCGATAGAGCGAACTCTGGGCGATTTCATTTTTTGTGCCCTTTACTGCTTTTGATCGCTGCAAAATGTCGGTGATCGTCAATGGTCTGTCAGAGTTTTCGAGCAACGCAACAATTGCTCGACGCTTTACCGAATATCGCTGGTCATGCTGTACGAATCGTCGAGACACCTCGACATGCACATCAGTATGAACCCCACCTGTTTGGGTTTTGCTGTGCTTATGACTATTTGCCATACGCAACAACTTATCTGAGAATCAATGAGAATAAGAAATTTACTAAGCCCGCACAAACGAATGAGCTTGCACACCACCGTTGATAACGCTGCTCAGCAACTGTTCGTTCGGTAAAACAGATTCACCCAACACAAATGCGCCTGACTGATTAATTTCGCCGACCAAAATTGCGCTGGCAACACAAGCACTGACAACTCCAGCAACTTGGCCAACACGTTCAACTACTCCGACTACATCTACAACTCGTTCACCATTTTTAGTGCCACGAACTTCAACTCGTAATCCGCCCATACCTCCTTCGGCTTGGGGCGGAATCAACATTGGCAAGCGTGCGAACACGCGATCTCGCCGTGTGGCTGAAACTCGAGCAGTCACTCGAGTCAACTCAGGAAATGCTCGTTTGATCAAAAGCGGATCAGGGAGTTCGCCGCGGTAACAGTCGTAAGCACCCACGGGTTCGGGGAACCAGCACAACTCGCGACCACTGCCAGCCGGACGACGCAACCATTCGCCATCATGCCAACCAATTGATTGACCCGAAAGTGCACGGTGATGCTGGCGTGCGCACGACGGGCCACCAGTGCCATGTAACGCAACATGCACCTCATCGATTTCGTCGAATGCCTTGCTCAAACTTCTTGCCAACAAAGCGGACATGCCAGGCGAAGACGCAGATCCAACTATCAGTGTCACGCTATTTTTTTTGGCAAGATCCGATAGCGCGAGCAGATTTAAACAGTCGGCAATGTCATCACTTGTTGATACGACCGAAATCTTTTTTTCGAGAAACGCTCTTGCGACTTCTGCATGCGGAGACGGGCCGGCAATAACCACCACTTTTGAGGATTTGATTACGTTCTCATCTACTGCCGAGATATTTGGGTTGGTTAGATTAAGCCGACGAGCAAGACGTTGAGCGACGATTTGTGACGAATCGAACACTCCGATTTCAGTTTGAAGATTCAAAGACAATGACTCTGCAACTCTTGAACCAACTACACCAGCACCGAAAATTCCAATCATTCGTGCTCTGGTCTATTTCTGGTCGGTAATTTTTCGCCAGCCGCCCTGTTTGATCGCACCAACACCTTTGCCCTTAAAACGAAGAACTCCAGCAACTGCACTGGCAACACTCAACGCAAGCAAGGCTCGTCTTATGAACTTCATAGGTACATCCATTATGGGGTCTAAATAATTTGGTTACGCTACTTCAAGTGAAGTCTGACGAAAATTCGGGTGTAACGGTGATAATTCCGGCGTTTCGCTCCGAAAACGTAATTATTCGAGCTCTCAATTCGGCACTAAATCAAACCTCTCAGCCCGACGAAATCATCGTTGTTGACGACGCCAGTGATGATCAGACCGTCCGTATTGTTCGCGAGTTTGCAAAGTCGTGCCCCAAACTTCGATTAGTCATAAATGCTGCAAACGAAGGACCCGGTCGCTCACGAAATACCGCTTGGCAATTGGCGACAACAGAATTCGTTGCTTTTTTGGATGCCGACGACACGTGGCAGCCAGAAAAACTTCAAATTCAACTCGAGTGGTTTCAAAAGAACCAAGACGCCGTGATCTGTGGAACTATGCACCAAATCATCAATGAACCTACGACAAAAATTAATGGAGAGCCAGTGTCGGCCTTTGATGTCAAAGATTTGTTGTGGCGAAATAGATTTTCTACCCCGTCGGTGATGCTCAAACGCGAAATTTCTCCGCGCTTTGATAACAAGTTGCGTTTTGCTGAGGACTATTTGTTGTGGATGGAAATCGCGGCTACGTACGGCTTGGTAAATCGAATCAACCAAAGTCTCACAATCCTGCATAAACCAGAATTCGGCTCAGCTGGATTAAGCAGTAAAACTTGGTCAATGTATCGGGGAGAAGTAAAAGCTCTTTCGATGCTGAATCAAAAAAAACATATCAACACTTTGACACTATTTCGTAGTATCTGTTGGTCGACCATAAAACTCATCAAACGTTTGCCGAGAGCCACTATCCGAAAAAATCAATAACCGTCAAAGGTTGTAGAGAACGGCTCAACTTCTGGTGGGGCTAACAAGAATCGAACTTGTGACCTCATCCTTATCAGGGATGCGCTCTAACCAACTGAGCTATAGCCCCGAATTAAAACGAGGACTTGCAAGGCTACTGCGCAGTTTCGTCAGCCTCA
>CANKZL010000154.1 GCA_947488385.1 Acidimicrobiaceae bacterium
GTGCTGACACATACGGTGGCTCGATCTTCGTAGTGCATGAGCACTGATTCGATTTTGTGTCCGCCGTTGGCGAGTTGCCAAAGAAACTTTGTCGTGCCACCGCGGTCGCTGTCTCGCGAAGTTTCAAGTATGAGACTGCTCGGCAAAGCCGCATCAAGTTTGGCGCGCAGTTCTTTTGAGATCGTCGTGATCTCAAGTGGTGCTTGAAACTCGGTGTAGAGGCCCTGCCAAACTTGGTCGAGGCGATACTTGGGTCCGTCGCCAAGAATTGCAGCAACATCTTCACGGCTCGCGTCATAGCGAGTCTTAATTAATTTTTCTGTCACTTTATTTGATGTGCTTTTGCGCGAGTTTTTCGTAGTCGACCATGCGGGCGCGCAACACGTCGAGGCTTGCTGTCCAAAACGACTCGTCACTTACGTCGAGATTAAAAGCGCGACCTAGTTCTTCGGCTGTGTCCATGCCGGCTCGTGAAAGCACTGTGTCGTAACCACCGCGAAATTTCTCTGGATCTTTGCTGTATTGGGCGTAAAGACCCAAACCAAAAAGCAGACCGTATGTATATGGCCAGTTATAAAAGTGACTGCCGTAATAGTGCGGCTTCAATACCCACATATGTGGATGAGCAGTTGACTGATCAATGCCATTGCCGTAGGCCGAAGCCTGGGCGCTGAGCATCATTTCGTTGAGCTCGCTGACACCGAGTGTGCGACGTTGACGACGTGCAAAAACTTCTGTTTCAAACAAGAAGCGACTATGAATATCGACGACAACTTGGTTTGCGCCGCCCAGATCTGTGTCGAGCAACGCGAGCCGCTCGTCGCCAGTCAAACGAGACAGGCCTTCTTCGACCACAAGGGTTTCGCAGAAAATGCTCGCAGTCTCGGCGAGCGCCATCGGCAAACGCTTTTGCAACGGTGTGCGATCTGCAAGTTGTGTGTTGTGATACGCGTGGCCGAGTTCGTGTGCAGTTGTTTGCGCTGAATCGACGCTGCCCGACCAATTGAGCAAGACCAGCGACCTGTCATCAACGAATGACATGCAAAAGGCACCACCGACTTTGCCTTCGCGTGGTTCGGCATCAATCCATTTTTCAGAGAGAGAGCGGTCAACAAGCCCAGCCAAGTTGTCGCTGTAAGCGGCGAACGCGCCGCGCACGAGCTGCACGCCTTGGTCCCACGAAATCTGACTCGGGGCGACATTCAAAGGTGCGAAAAGATTCCACCACGACAGACCTTTTTTGTCGCCGTGCAGTTTTGCGCGCACGTTCATCCATCGGCGAAAGTCGGGTAGCGATGCAGTGACGGCACTTTGCATCGCATCAAATGTTTTGCGACTGACGCTGTTTGCGTAGAGCGATGCATCAAGCGGTGAGGCCCAATGACGACGACGATTTACTGCGTTTGCCTCACCCTTAATTGAGTTCATTGCTGCGGCACACGGCATGGCGACTGTCGGCCACGCCCGCATCTCGGCGTCGTATGCGGCTTTGCGCACTGCAAGATCTGAGTGCGTTGACATACCGCGCACGGCAGTGATCGGCAAAGTTTTTGTGCCGTCTGGCAAGTGCACTTCAGTCATCAACTGAGAAGTGATGTCGCCCTGCAAGCGAGACCATGCTGATGAACCAGTTGTCGAAAGCTCAGCGTAGAAACCTTCTTCAACTTCAGACATTTGGTGTTCCGCGCGAGCCTGCAATCTTTGTAACGGCCCGAGATGCTCACGAGCGACTTCGCTAACTTTGGCAAGATCGTCGGCGCCAAGTGTTGCAATCCAATCTGCAAAACGTGCAAGCAGCGGAGATAGTCGCGAGTCGATTACTTCGAGTTCGCTGAGCAAACCTTGGGCGGTTTCTTCACGAGTGTTTGTGCTGACAGTTGCATAAACATAAGAACCGAGAATTTCGGATTCTTTGATCGTTTCGTTCATCGATGTGATGATCTTGTTGGCAATTTCGCCTTCTTGTGCTGAAGGCTTGTGAGGGGCGCCTGCACGAATGTTGTTTTCTTCAAACTGTGCTTCGAGTCTGGCGACGTTTGCGCCCGTGCGCTCCATCGCGTCAGTGAACGATCGAGAGGTAAAAGACTCGTGAACGTCGGCAACCGACCAACGAGGCAAAAGTGTGTCTGTCATGAGAAACAGTGTATTAGTTGTATTCAGGGTCAGGTTTGTTTAGATGTGCGATGAAATCTCACCGACAAAAGCCTGTTCAATGTCGTGAATAGTAAAGCCAAGTTTCGTATATGTCGTCACGGCCGCATCGTTGTCGCGATCGACGAACAGCATTCCTGTCGTGGCGTTGGCTTTTGCGAGGTGGTTTAGCCCGGCCACTGTTAGCGCTCGACCGAGGCCTTGGCCGTGAAATTTCGGGTCGACAGCAATTACATAAATTTCGCCAACCGATGGGTCTGTGTCTTTGTCGATTTTTGTCCAACAGAAACCTGCAAGTTGATCTGCTGCATCGGTTTTTATGTGGTGAAGTAGAAAGCCATTTGGGTCAAACCACTTTTCTGACTGCCGCGAACGCAGAACTTCGGTTGTCCAGCCGCCCTGTTCGGGGTGCTGAGCAAATGCTCGGTTGTTGACTGAGAGCCATGCAGCGTCGTCGGCGCCGACAACGAAGCTTCGGGTCTGAATCGATTTAGTCTCAGACAAAACTTTGGGAGAAAGAGGAAGTTTGACACGCATCTGCAGAAGATTGCGACCGGCTTTGAAGTTAAAGAGATTGGCTAGTTGCTGATCAATCTCACTTGAACCACAAACCCACCAATGGACTTGCCCGCCACCTTCTTCGCTGATGATTTTGGTTGCATCAGTAAAAAGCGACTTGCCGATCTCTAGGGTTTGCTTGCGAAAATTTGGATGCACGACAAGATCAAGTGACCACGAGCCGTTGCCACGCGAAATTTGGCAATAGGCGATGGGTTGAGATGTTTTTGGATCACGGGCTGTGAGCCCAGCAAAGCCAGCGCGACCACCGTGGCGAAGGTCGATCCACAAATGGTTGTTTAAAGGTTTGCGACCATCAGCTTTTTCGACTGCATTCAAAAGCTGTATGACTTCGGCAATTTCTTGAGCAGCCATACTTCTTTTAACGTCAAATTCAATCACGACATAAGGCTATCTATGTGCGGCGCTGTGTAGTGTTGCCAATCAATGGCTGCCAAGAAAACCGAAATTGCAAAACGCGCAACAGATGTGCTGGCT
>CANKZL010000155.1 GCA_947488385.1 Acidimicrobiaceae bacterium
TTTTCAGTTACTGCAGTAAACGGCTTGTCGTCAATCAACTGAAGAAAAGTTGCCTTCTGTGATTTGTCGCGCTGTTGAACAACCGAAAGAACTGTGATGCCGTCAATATCAAAATCAGCTTCAATCTTTAAAACGTCACCGACTTTGCTTGCGTTTGGCAAAAGCGAAGATACAACAACACCTTTTGGAACTTTCGCTCCGGCTGCGCGCCAAGTCCACGTTCCGTCTTCACGCGTGCTCGTCAATTCGATATCAAGGCGCCTAGACATGAGCCTTTACGGTATAGGCAAACATATGATTTGACATATTTTGATAGCGCTTTGAGTGCGCATAAATACACACTTTAAAATTTGTTGAGCAAAACTAGTACGGTGATTTTGTGGCTATTTACGCTTTAGGTGATCGGGTGCCGAAAATTCATGAGACGGCGTTCGTACACCCCGAAGCCGTCGTTATAGGCGCAGTTGAGATCGGCGCAGAATCAACAATTTGGGCAGGCGCCGTATTGCGCGGCGATGACGGTGAAATTCGAATAGGCGCCCGCACCAGCATTCAGGACAATTCAGTGCTTCACACGACACCAGAAACGCCGACGATTGTTGGCGACGACTGCGTGATCGGCCACATCGTGCATCTTGAGGCCTGCACGATTCAATCTGGCTCGCAAGTTTCGTCCGGCGCGATCGTGTTACATCGCGTTGTAGTTGAGTCTGGGGCCATTGTTGGTGCGAACTCTGTTGTTCTGAATGACACTGTCGTGCCTGCCGGAGCTCTCGCCGTTGGATCGCCTGCAGTAATCAAAGAGGGTCGGGCACGAAAAGAAGACATCGAGCACGGCGTGCGCGTTTATGTCGCCAAGGGCAAAGTGTTTGCAGAAAAATTGCGCAAGATTCGCGACTAGCGAATTACAGCAAGAAGTTCAGTTAGGTCAATTCGTTCTGATTCGACCAAATAATGGTTCGCTGCGTCTCGGCGAAATTGCGCACAAAGATCGGGCCTAAAGAATCGAGCACCCTCACGAATCACATAATTGAGAATGAAGAACCTGTAGGCAAATGGCAAAAACTCAATTTCAGTTTGACTCAGCGGAAAAACTTCGTGATAGGCGCTGATGAATTTAACAAAGCGCGGCTCTGTGAGTGTGTGGGCAGAATATGAAAACTGGGTCTTATCGCCGGTGCGAGAAGAAACGCGACTAAGAAAATAGAAATCCAATAGGCGAGACTCGATACGAAACCAGTCGTAGTCCCATCTAGTTGAAAATTCGAATGACTTGATGTTGTCGGGCGTAGTGGGTCGCACTGAAAAATTGCCGAGATTCCAGTCAACCAAAATTGGAATACGCGTCCATTCGTCGTAATGCACTTTTTCTAGATGCAACAACAAGTCGTGAGTGAATCTCTGGAGCGTTGAAATTGCCAGAGAGTCGAGACCGAAATTTGTTTGGGCTTGATCGCCACGCAACAAGTCGTATAGATGCACCGCATCACCTTTGATTGAGTTAGAAGTTGGCGGCAGCGAGTTCGTTATTTCTGTACATGCCAGGTGAAACTCAGCCATCTCTCGAGCCAACGAGACGACATCTTTGTCGTCAAGAATTCGGGGCAAACCAGCATTGACTTGAACATCTGTATAAAACACAGCCCAACACGACCCGTCGTACCACGTGTATGGTCGTCCATTTTTTGTTAGTACATCGGCAAGAAAACCCGACCAGCGACCCTCACGAAGTTGAGAGCTACAGCGGGCGAGTCTGTCGTGATCTTCGGCGAATTGAAAATATGACCCGTACGAACTTACTTTAGCAATGAGTTTCGAACCATCAGAAAGTGTGATTCGAAAGACGCGATTTGTTGAAACATGCGCTGATGTCTCTTCAAAATTTGTGATCGAACGCGAATCGGCAAAGCTCGACCACGCATCTAAGACATTTTGATGAGCATTTGGCAATGATTCGGCATTTGACAGATACGGCAAAGCCATGCTCTAGTCTCGCAGAAATGTGATCTTGCGCGTTGCGACGAAATTAAGAGCGGGCGCGAATGCCGATTGGAGCGATCAAGTGAAATCCCGCTTGATGGCGTTGCTCTTCTGATTCTCCACCCCAAAAACCGTATTCATGATGATCGCGCGCAAACTCTTTGCACGTTGTCAATACGGTGCACGATTCGCAAACCGTGCGAGCCATATCTTCTCGACGCTCACGCGCTTGTGGGCGTTCGGCTGCTGGCGGAAAGAAAACATCGGTTAGGCCTCGACACGCAGCATTGTTCATCCACTTATCGTCTGTCTCAATTCTTCTTTGATAGAAGTCAGCTGATGACACATCGTCAAGATAACCGATAACTAACTGATCAGTCAATTAGATCTTGAGCGCTTGTGAAACCCCTTCGGCAAAGTTTTCGATGTCTTGTTTAGTCGTGTCCCAGGCAGTCATCCACCTGTATTGATGGTTTGGCAGATCCCAATCCCAGAAGAAGGCCCACTCTTGCAACTGGCTTGCCGAGGGCTCATGAATGGTCGGAAACAGACTGTTGACCGCAGGGGGAGCGATCAAACCGAGCGATTTGTGGTGCTTGGTCTGTTCGTAAAGGGCTTGAGCCATCTTGTTGGCATTTGTTGCCAATTTGAACATCAAGTCGTTTTGTAAAAGCTCGACGTATTGTGCCGAGACAAAGCGCATTTTCGAATACAACTGTGTTGTTTGCTTACGGATGTATTCAACTCGGGTTGCGAGGCTCGTGTTGAAAAATACAACTGCTTCGCCAAACATTAAGCCGGCCTTTGTACCGCCGAAACTAAGCACGTCGACACCAGCATCAATCGTAAAACTTCGCAGTGCTTGCGGTGTTGCGCCAAGTGCTGCCGCGGCATTAGTGATGCGCGCACCATCCATGTGCACGAGCATGCCAAGTTCATGTGCAGTCTCACAAATCTTTTTAACTTCTTGTGCCGTGTAAAGCGTGCCAAGTTCAGTGGCTTGCGTAATCGAAACTACCGCTGGCTGCGCGTGATGCAAGTTGCCGCGCAAATGCGCAACGCTACGAATATCTTCTGGCTTCAACTTGCCATCTGTCGATGGCATCGTCATCAGTTTTGCACCGAGAAATTTTTCAGGCGCACCAGCCTCGTCGACTGCAATGTGCGCAGTTGAAGTACACACGACTGCATCAACTGGTCGCAACATGCATGCAAGTGC
>CANKZL010000156.1 GCA_947488385.1 Acidimicrobiaceae bacterium
TGTTGTTGCTCGCCGAATCTGAGAAGAACGGCTCGATCAGTTTGAAAGAATTCTGGTGGCGTCGTGCGCGGCGATTGCTGCCCGCGCTGTGGGTTGTTGTTCTCGGAGTAGTCGTGTTTGCAGCGCTCTTTCAGCGCGAAATGCTCGGCACTTTGCGTGGCGATGTGATTGCTGCGCTGCTCTACGGTTTCAACTGGTTTCAAATCTGGGTCGGTACGAGTTACTTCACGTCATTCGAGTTTGTTCCGTTAAGACATTTGTGGTCGTTGGCCGTTGAGGAGCAGTTCTATTTAATTTGGCCAGTTGTGATGTTGATAGTCGCCAAGTTTGGCAAACGTCGGTTGCCGATCGTCAGCGCTGTTTTCTTTGGTCTGGCTGTAGTTTTGGCGATTTATACGGCGTTGGTTTACCAGCCGGGGACCATCTCAAATATCGGAGACACACCGAATCAGTTCATGAGTTTGTTTGGTCAGCCTGTTTCGCGAATTGATTTCTTGTTTCTTGGCACCTTGACACGTTCAAGTGGCTTGTTGTTGGGTGCCGCCCTTGCGATTTGGTGGCGACCATGGTTGTTGCAGAACTCTCGCGCAGGAGCCAACAAATTGTTTGACTTCATCGGCATTGGCGGTCTGGCCGCACTCGCGCTGATGATGTGGCGTTTTCAAACAGTTATTGAAGGCACAGACGAAGGCACCGTGGGTTATGACTTCTTGTTTCGTGGCGGATTCTTTTTGACAGATCTCGCGAGCCTCGCCGTGATTGCGGCGGCAGTGCATCCGAGTTCAAAAATTCTCGCTCGCAGTTTGAGCAATCCTGTTTTGGTTTGGCTAGGTCGGCGATCTTACGGGTTTTATCTTTTTCATTGGCCGGTGTTTCAGTTCTATCGACGATTTGCCGGCAAAGGTTTGACACCATACGAGTTTGTAGTTTTGGTTTTGTTCGCGCTGGCGCTGACCGAATTGAGCTATCGCTATATCGAAACACCGGTGCGACAAGGTGCGGTCTCGCGATGGTGGGCAGAGTTTCGCCAGCCGGCATTCGGGGCACAGCTTGTGCGTCGTCAGCGACGAATCGTTTTGTCTGCGGTCGCATCGTTGCTGCCTGTGTTTGGAGTTGTCAGTTTGGCAACAGCCGGCGTGCAACTCGATGAAATTGCGCAGAACCTGTCAGACAATGAAGGCAACACGGTCGACGTTTTGGGCGGCGGGCAAAGTGACGACGCTGGAGTTGCAGCACCAGCGTCAACGATTGCGGGGCAGATCGCAACGGCAACAACAACTCTTGATGGCCAACCAATTGACGTGCTGGCGATCGGCGACTCGGTGATGTTGGGCGCGGCCAACGTTTTGACTGATCGTGGCGTGACCGTAGATGCGGTTAAGAGTCGGCCATATCGTCAGGCCCTTGAGATTGCGAACTACATGAAGTCAGTGAATCGTCTTGGTTCGGTTGTGATAATTCATCTCGGCACTAACAACACGGTTGATGAATCGACACTTGATGAAATTATGGTTCCGCTAAAAGATGTGCCGTTGGTGTTGTTCGTAACGGTGCATGTGCCAAGTGAAGTGCGGCAAAATACGAATAATCGACGCATCAATGAATTGACGAGTCGGTATGAGAACGTCAAAGTATTGGACTGGTATTCGATTGCGTTGGCACACCCCGAGTATTTATATAGTGACAAGATCCATATTCGACCTGAAGGCCAAAAGGTTTATGCCGACTTGATGATGCAGGCAATCGGTCGCCCGTAACTTTTCTCACGGCAACTTTTAAACTACGCTTACTGCGCTATGACTACACCAGTTCGAATCACAGTTACCGGCGCAGCCGGACAAATCGGTTACGGAATTTTGTTTCGCATTGCATCTGGGCAGATGCTTGGGCCAAATACACCGGTAATTTTGCAGTTGCTTGAAGTGACGCCAGCACTTGGCGCGCTCAACGGCGTAAAAATGGAACTTGACGATTGCGCCTATGGACCACTTGTAGATGTGATTACAACTGACGATGCCAATGTTGCCTTTGGTGACGCAGATATTGCTCTGTTGATTGGTGCGATGCCGCGCAAAGATGGCATGGAGCGCGCCGATTTGTTGACTGCAAACGGTGGAATATTCAAGCCACAAGGTCGCGCGATTGCAAAAAATGCAAAGAAGAATGTCAAAGTTTTGGTTGTTGGCAACCCGGCGAATACGAATGCGTTTATTGCGATGAGCAACGCCACCGAGATTGATCCAAAACAATTTACGGCGATGACTCGTTTAGATCACAACCGCGCAGTGGCTCAACTTGCGCAACGTGTTGGTAAACCAGTTACCTCGATCAAAAAAATGACGATCTGGGGAAACCACTCGGCATCTCAATATCCAGATCTTTATAACTGTGAAGTTGACGGCAAAAATGCTGCGACTTTGGTCAACGACGAGGCTTGGATGCGCGAGACGTTTATTCCGACGGTCGCTAAGCGCGGTGCTGCAATCATCAAAGCCCGCGGTTTGTCTTCGGCTGCTTCAGCTGGCACCGCAGCGATGGATCACATCCGCAACTGGGTGCAGGGCACGCCAGCGGGCGATTGGGTGAGCATGTCGGTGCCTTCAGACGGCAGTTACGGCGTGCCTGCAGGGTTGATTTCGTCTTTCCCATGCACGTGTGCGAACGGTGAATACAGCATCGTGCAGGGCTTGCCAATTAATGATTTCAGTCGCAAGATGATCGATGCATCTGTGGCTGAGTTGATTGATGAGCGCGATGCCGTTCGCAGTCTTGGTCTAGTTTAAAAAATTCGCGAGGCGCGAATTAGAAGTTCGTGTTGGCGTTGACGCTTGTAAACACAACGTCGAGTGCCAAAAATAATGGTTGGGTAGCGATGACTCGCTCGTGATCACCTTTGAAACGAATCTTGCCGCTGATGAATGCTTCTTGGGCATTGATTTTTCCGGTGGCGACACCCACGGCTGTTTGCCAGTCTTGAGTGAAAGCAATATCTGAAGTTGCGGCCGCACCGCTGGCAAAACTGATTTTGCCGTCGCGCGATTCAAGATGATAAGTCACATCGCCGCGCGGTGTGCCAGTAATGATCTGGGTAACCGCAACTGAGTTGTTGCGCGCCACGGCAGCAATCTCGCTGCTTTGACGAATGCCTTCAGCTACTGCATTGATCCATTCATTGCTGAGATAGTCAA
>CANKZL010000157.1 GCA_947488385.1 Acidimicrobiaceae bacterium
AGTCAAGACGCAGTTCGCTTTCACGACTACCGAGCGTAAATGTCGTGCCTGATTGCAAAGTTACAGACTGTCGAATTTTTTTGAGTTGATCCCTGGTTGCCAAAACAAACTCTTCGCGTTCGGCACTTGTCATTGAGTCACTTGACATCACAAGTAGGCGTTCATCCCATTCGCGCCACACTTGGGCGTCGGCGGCGATCGTCGTGTTCAACTTGTCAATATCCGTGCGCAATGTTTCGACAATTGTTTTGCGCTGCGCAAAGTCTGCAGCATCAACAGGTGGTAACGACGGCATGTACGCGTCGGGTCTTGGCGCAGGCAGATTGCCAAGAGTGCGCATCACAACCTGTTGCGGTGCACGGCTTAAAATCAGTACGGTTTCGCGCAGCAAGTTTGGGTTAACGATCGAGCCGTCATTTGAAGTCAGCACGACGCGTCGAAGCGCAGAGGTGCCGCCTTCGCTTTCAACCTGATTGCGTTGGGCAAGAATTTGCGCCGACAAATACGTGGCTGCAGCGAACGTGTCGTTGTTTGGACTACTTAATTGTGCGACATAACTCTTGTCGACAAGATGCAATGCCAGATCTATCGGCACGGCTTTGTTTTTACTTTGCAGTCGGTACGGTCGAGCAGCGTTATCAAACTCGCCGAGCACCGCACTTGAATTTGGCAACATAACTATTGAACGCACCCCAGACTCAGCCAACAAATCCAATCCCTTTTGGTCGATTGGGTCTCGGGCAATCCAAACACTGTTGATGATTTTTGAACTTGGTGAAACTTGTTGCCACGTCGTTGTGCCGCGCTCAAGCAGAGAATTAAATTCGTCAATTTGATCGTTGGTGCTCGCCGCCGACGGATCAAATCGAATATATGTAGTTGTCACCAGAGGCACCTCACTGAGCGCCGCTACAAGTTGAACCAATAATGACTGGTCAATAGGGTCAACAGATTTGCTAAGGCCCTCTATCAACTCGGGCGAAATTTGCACCGTTACTTTTGCCGCGTTCAACTTAAGCAGGCTGATAATTTTTTCTATTTTTGTTCGTGTAGCCGAATCAATTCGTCGTGAACCATCTGGTCGCAACGTAATCGGTGTGTCAAGCGCAGCCACAATATTCACGGGCATTGGTTTTGCTTCGCTCGACGGGTCGAATCTATTCACAAAAGTCGTCAAGGTGGCTCTCGTGGTTGTGCCGATAACAATTTCAACGCGCACTGGGTAAATACCCAGACCGTCAAACTCAATTCGTCGTGTTCCGCTCGGAATATCTGTAGATAATGCGATCACTTCGAACTGTCCGTCGGCGCGGCGCGTCACTTCACGCAACGAAAGATCTACCGAGTCGGTTGCCGAAAACAATTCAGGCTTGGCATAAATTTCTTGAACTTGTTTTTCGCCAGCAGTAATTTTCTGACCAAGCGTGACGCGAAACAAAGAAGTCGAGTCGGCCGTAAGTTCTTTAATCAACGCATCAGACTTGATGCCAAAAACGAATCGCAAATTACCCGACGTATATATGTGAAAGTTCTGGGCAGTTAGTGTCAGATCACCTGAGTTGACAGCAGCGCCGACGGGTTGCCAAGTGACTCCGGTTGACAAAAGACAAAAAACCGTTGCCATGACGACTGTTTTGAGACACGCTCGCCACAAGATAGTTAGGCGGTTTTCGCCGTGATGTTCACGCGTCGGGTAGCGGTTTTGATAATTCAAGACATAATCACGCTAATGCGAAAAGACTTCGTAATTGAGTAAACGCATCACTTGTCGCACTGCGATGCGTAGCCTGTAGAGCGTGGTGCCCCAGCGCTTCGCGCCAGTTCTGAGCGAATTAGCTCCCCTTGTTCCGAGGTTTCGTGACGCTGGGTTCAAACTATTTCTGGTTGGTGGCACCGTTCGTGACTTGATGTTGGACCGTTCAATTGACGAACTGGATTTCGACCTGACAACAGACGCCCTACCCGAACAAATCAAGTCGCTACTTGCAGGTTGGTGTGATTCGCTTTGGACTCAAGGCGAGAAGTTCGGCACGATCGGTGCAAAAAAAGGCGATCGAGTTTTTGAAATCACAACGCACCGAGCTGAGGCCTACTCGCCCGACTCTCGCAAGCCTGATGTGCAATTTTCAAAAGATATAAATGAAGATCTCTCGCGTCGCGACTTCACGATCAACGCAATGGCACTTGAAATCACGAATGAATCACCAGAACTTGTTGATCCATTCAACGGACTTGCCGATTTGATGGGCAAAGTTTTGCGAACGCCCCTTTCGCCAGAGGTCAGTTTTAGCGACGACCCGTTGCGGATGATGCGCGCTGCTCGCTTCATCTCAGGGCTTGGCATGATCGCAGTGCCAGAGCTGATTGCCGCAGTGCAAGAAATGGCGGATCGAATCACTATCGTCAGCGCCGAACGAATCCGAGATGAATTTGATCGTTTGATCGTCACCGATCGCCCGTCGTTCGGATTGTGGTTTTTGGTTGACAACGGTTTGTCAAAACACTTTTTGCCAGAACTTGCTGCGATGCAACTTGAGCAAGATCCGATTCACAGGCACAAAGATGTATTGACACACACCTTGGCTGTTGTTGAAAATGTTCAGCGTGACGAACCGTGTGATTTTCGAATCACTCGGCTCGCGGCGCTGTTTCACGATGTCGGCAAACCAAAGACTCGCGCGATTAAGCCCGGCAAAGGCATAACTTTTTACCATCACGAGGCCGTGGGTGCGCGAATGACTCGCGAACGAATGCGCAAACTTCGATACTCGGTTCAAGATATTGAAACTGTCGCCGAACTCGTGGCGTTGAGCGCACGTTTTCATACTTATCAAATGGGTTGGACAGATGCGGCAGTGCGACGATACGTTCGTGATGCCGGCGCGCATTTGGCCGAACTAAACGTTCTGACGAAAAGTGATTGCACTACGCGAAACGAGAAAAAAGTTGCAGCACTCGCGCGACGCATGGTTGAACTCGAACAACGCATTGCTGATCTCACCGCGCGCGAAGAACTCGCGGCCATGCGACCAGAGATGGATGGCGCACAAGTCATGGAGTTTCTTGAAATCAAGCCGAGTCGACATGTTGGTCAAGCTTTAGATTTTTTAATGGAAATTCGCATTGAAGAAGGGCTACTTGGCGATCAAGAAATCCGCAAGCGACTGAAGTCTTGGTGGG
>CANKZL010000158.1 GCA_947488385.1 Acidimicrobiaceae bacterium
AACGCGCAAGGCCTTGTAGTTAGGCAAACTGCCGGCGAACTCAGTGTCAGCAAACTTGACCAAGTCGTGACAGAGTTATTGAAATGATCTTGGCCATCGAAGGTAACTTTGCCTACTCATTTGTGCTCGGTATTCTCGCTGCTGTCAACCCGTGTGGTTTCGTTTTGTTGCCAACGTACTTGCTGTTTTTTCTTGGCACTCGCGAAGAAGAAAATTTGACGACAAGTGAACGTCTGCGACGGGCACTTGTTGTGGGCGCAGGAATTTCGGTCGGATTTCTTGGAATATTTTTTGTCATCGGCGTGATCTCGCGCCTGTTCACCCAGTGGATTGAACTCAATGCAAAATATGCATCATTTGTGATCGGCATCGCGTTGCTGGTGGCAGGTGTGCGCATGCTCAGTGGCTGGATACCAAAATTTGCAATGCCTGAAATTGGCGGCGTACAAACCAGAACATTTCGAGCCACAGTTGTTTACGGGGTCGCCTATGCAATCGCTTCGATTGGCTGCACGATCGGGTTTTTGACAACAGCAGTTTTTGGCTCAATTGCCGTGAATGGTTTCGTCTCTGGCGTTACCAGCATTCTGCTTTACGGCCTTGGTATGGCGATGTTGGTCACTGCACTTACCGTGAGTTTGGCCTTTGCAAAAACGGGTCTAGTCACGCTTATTAAAAATCGCCTGAACATAATTGAAAAAATTGGTGCAGGCTTTGTGACTTTGACCGGCATCTATTTGATTGCCTACTGGTACGCAGCAATCAACGAAAGCAACTCGACGAATTTTGTCAGGCGCATAGAGCGCTGGCAGACAAAAGTTGCATCATTTCTTCAAGAACAGGGCGCACTACGGCTTGCCATTGTCTTGACTGCCGTTGTCGTGACGGCAATCGTATTGAGTCGAAAAAAGTCGAGCAAAACCCGATGATGTTCGCCAAGTTGCTCGCCCACCCAGAGGTGCAAGAAGTAGTCGAACTACGTGGCAAGTTTGGCTTCATGGCGTATCACGGTGGCGGGCTCGAACATCTCACAGACGTAATTGCCCAACAGGCGGCCGAGCAATCGGATTCGTCGTATTACGGCGTGCATCAGCCTCAAGGACTTAAATGGCACGTGCCGTCGCACGAAGTTTCGCCAAAGTTTTCGAACTCGCTAAAGAGTTTCATCGAACACGTTGATGTCGTAATCACCGTGCACGGATTTGGTCGCGATGGGTTTTTCACCTCACTACTTCTAGGTGGACGAAATCGCCACCTGGCTGGACACCTTTCGACACACCTCGTGCATGCATTGCCTGATTACGAGATCTGCCACGAGCTTGAGACGATTCCCGTTGACTTGCGCGGATTGCATGAAAATAATCCTGTTAACTTGCCGCGACTTGCAGGCGTGCAGATTGAATTGCCACCTCGCGTACGTGGGGTCGGAA
Source organism: Acidimicrobiaceae bacterium (assembly GCA_947488385.1). Classification (GTDB taxonomy): domain Bacteria; phylum Actinomycetota; class Acidimicrobiia; order Acidimicrobiales; family Ilumatobacteraceae; genus BACL27. The sequence continues at coordinate 1,431 of CANKZL010000158.1, forward strand.
GATTTTGGAAAGACTGGCAAGGCGACGGTCTGACACCTCATACGCAAGCTCTGATCGGTGCGCTAACGGCTACTGCGAAAACTTGGCAACCAGCGAAACAATAATTACGGAGCGAGACGCTGAATCGTCCACTGCTGTGCTGATTTTTCAGACGTGTAAACAAATCGATCGTGCAACCGACTTGGGCGACCTTGCCAAAACTCAATCGCCGAAGGCACCAGTAACCAGCCACCCCAATATGGCGGACGAGGCACCGACTGATCGTTGAATTTCGCACGAAATTCGGCGAATCTTTGTTCAAGAAAATTTCTGTCACTGATAACTTGCGACTGCGGCGATGCCCATGCACCGATTTGTGATTCACGTGGACGAGAAGCGAAGTATTCGTCACTCTCTTGATCAGCAACGCGTTGCACTGAGCCACGCACCCGTACTTGACGATGTAAATCAAGCCATGCGAACACCGCACTAGCCACCGGATTTTCGATTAGTTGCAGGCTTTTGGCTGAGTCGTAATTCGTGTAAAAAATAAAGCCTCGCTGGTCAACCCCACGGGCCAAGACCACTCTTGAATCTGGGGCCATATTTTTATCGAGCGTCGAAACAGTCATTGCATTTGGTTCGGCGACACCAGCACTGGCGGCTTGGTCATACCATGCATGCCATTGCACGATTGGATCACGATCTAGATCAGAGAGATCTAAGCCCGCTGTTTCATATTGAACGCGACGATCGCGCAACGTCATGACTTGGCTGCGATTACTTTTGCACCTCGCATATACGGTTGCAGAACTTCAGGAATCGCTACTGAGCCATCTGCTTGTCTGAAATTTTCGAGAATTGCAGCCCAAACTCGAGGAACCGCCAACGCAGATGCGTTCAGCGTGTGGGCAATTTCGCTGCCCTTTGCACCAGTTTGTTTGAAACGAATGTCGGCACGACGCGCTTGATAGTCGCTGAACCAACTAATTGAACTGACTTCAAGCCACTGGTCACAGCCAGGTGCATAAACCTCGATGTCGAAACTGCGATGGTGCGATTGTCCGAGATCGCCCGTACAAATTTCGAGCACCCGATACGGCAAACCAAGCGCAGCAATCGTCGCTTCAACACGATTGGTGAGTTCAACAAGCATCTCGGGTGCTTGTTGTGGAGTTGTCACGGCCAAAATTTCAACTTTGTCAAACTCGTGGGTTCGCAACATACCGCGGGTGTCACGACCTGCTGAGCCGGCTTCACGGCGAAAACACGAAGTGTGGGCCATGTATCTCAGAGGCAACTCTTCGGCTTTGAGTGTCTCGCCAGCGTGCAAACTTGTCAACGGCACTTCGGCAGTTGGAATGCACCAAAGGTCGTCGCGCTGAATTGAAAACGCGTCATCGGCAAACTTTGGCAATTGACCTGTTGCCGTCAAAGTGCTGGACAAAACCAAACTTGGTGGACGAATCTCTTCGTAGGCGTCGGCATTGCGATCAAGCGCAAGTTGACACAACGCTCGAGCCATCGTCGCGCCAAGCCCGCGTTGCATCGTGAACATTGCGCCACTGATTTTTACGGCGCGCTCATTATCTAAAATTCCAAGTGCTGAACCAGTCTCCCAGTGAGGCACGCGTTGATAGTCGGCGAATTTTGCGGGCATTTGCATCGGACCCTTGACTACTTTGTTGTCTTTATCGCTGTTGCCCGCGCTCACGTCGGCATGCGGCATATTCGGCACGAGCAGCAATACTTCGCGCAAAG
>CANKZL010000159.1 GCA_947488385.1 Acidimicrobiaceae bacterium
GGTCTCGTAATTACGCGAGTTGTGCTTTCAATCGGACGAAAGACAACGCCAAACACAGAACGCAGACCCGAAATAGCCGACGAATTTTGTAAGTCGAGGGTGATCAAGATTATTGATGTGAGCACCAGCAAGATGAGTGCTCGCCTTCGAGTTGATTGACCAGCTGCCACTTTTTAAGAACTCGCTTTTATGAAAATTCGCTTTGAATCGTCAAACCTTTAATCGCCTCTAAATTGTCGAGCGTCATTCCTGCACCCAACACGACTGCGAGCAGAGGCTCAGGCGCAATATATGCCTGGATACCGGTTTCATGAGTTACGCGCTCGGCCAAACCTGCAAGCAATGCCCCGCCACCTGCAAGCACTAAACCGTGGCTAATTACATCGGCTGCAAGTTCGGGCGGGGTACGTTCAAGAGTCTTCTTGATCGCATCAATGATTCTCAGAACTGAGTCGTCTAAAGCGTCTCGTACTTGTTGCGTTGTCACGGCTTGGGTGCGTGGCAAACCAGTTTTAGTATCTCGCCCACCAACATCGCCGACAATTTCTTGTTCAAGTGGCCACGCAGAACCAAGTTGAATCTTTACTTCTTCTGCTGTGTTGACGCCAATATCAAGATCAAAATCACGTTTGAACATCGCGACAATCGTTTCGTTCAATTCGTCTCCGCCAACGCGCACCGAATTCGCCGTGACGATGCCACCGAGTGAAATAACCGCCACTTCTGTCGTTCCACCACCAATGTCAACAATCAAGTTTGCGCTCGGCTCGTGCACTGGAAGCCCTGCTCCGATAGCGGCAGCCATGGCTTCTTCAATGATGTAAACCGGCCGACGTGCGCCAGCGAATTCAGCTGCATCTTGCACCGCTCGGCGCTCGACGCCGGTTACTTCTGACGGCACGGCAACGATAACTCTTGGCTTGCTCCAGCGGCTTGTTGAGATGCGTTGCAAAAACTGTTTCAACATCTGCTCACAAACGTCGAAATCGGCGATCACTCCGTCTTTAAGAGGACGAACCAAACGAATGTTTTTTGGTGCCCGCCCCCACATGCGTTTAGCTTCGTGACCAACTGCAACTACCTGACCACTGCGTACATCAACTGCGACCATCGAAGGTTCATTGAGAACAAGTCCTTGACCTTTTACATAGACGAGCGTGTTTGCGGTACCCAAGTCGACCGCGACATCGCGACCCATTGAAAGCGGATTGCCTCCCGCCATCGTTACGAACTCTTCTTCGTGATACCTGGGAAGAAAATCTCTAGTTCGCGTGCCGCTGACGCTGCCGAGTCGCTGCCGTGCACCAGGTTCTCAGTAAAGAGTGTTCCAAGATCGCCACGGATCGTTCCGGGCGCCGCAGTGCGGGGGTTTGTCGCGCCCATCATTGCTCGAACAATCTCCCAAGTGTCTTCCGGACCCTCAAGTGCCAGCGCAACGACTGGGCCGCGAGACATAAAAGCCACAAGTTCTGCGTAAAAGCCTTTGCCTTTGTGTTCTTCGTAGTGCCGAGCCAATGTGTCGGCGTCGAGTTTGCGCAACTCCATTGCGGCGATTTTTAATCCTTTGGCCTCAAAACGACCGAGGATCTCTCCTACGAGATTTCGTTCAACGGCATCTGGCTTCAATAAAACAAGTGTGCGATTTGACATGCCTTCAGGCTAAAGGTTTCACGCCTCTATCGCACGGAATTGCCCGCAACTACGGCTTTCTAGGTGCGCTTAGTTACCCGATTTTGAATATACGGACGTGCCGCGCTGACGATATACAACGAACCAGTTACAAGAACAGCGTCATCATCTTGGGCAATCTTCATTGCCAACTCACATGCTTTTTCTACCGAATCCGCAACTCTGACATCCGCACAACCAATGCTTTGCGCAACTGCCGCCATCTCATCTGCAGGCAATCCGCGCGGAGTTGGCGGCATACAAGTAATGACTACATCAAACTCGTTTGCTCGGAGTGCCACGAGCAAATCTTCTGGGTTACGACTGCGCAATGCACCCGTCACGATAATTTTGCGGCCTTGCGTATTGAAGTCTTCAAAGAAAACCTCGGCACAAACTTTCGCGCCAGCCGGATTATGTGCACCATCGATTATCACAAGTGGCCGATGGCCTAGAACTTCGAATCGCCCGGGCATCGCCACCATCGACATGGCTTCATCTAAAACATCACGATTTATTACATCATCAAAAAATGCTTCGACAGCACAAATCGCCAATGACGCGTTATCGCCTTGATGTTGGCCGTGCAAAGGCAACAAAATGTCCTCATATTTTGAGCGTGGCGTTCGCACCGTAATCATTCGACCGCCAATCGCCAAAAAATTGTCTTCACAAGCAAAATCTTCATCGCGAATAAGTTGTGATCGCGCTGATTCATTCAAAAAGATTTCTCGCAACAACTCATCTGTTTCACCCAGAATCAGTGCGCTTGAAGGTTTGATAATTCCGGCTTTTTCTTTGGCAATATGTTCGACGGTCGGGCCCGCATACTCCATGTGGTCAAGGGCGATGTTTGTGATCACAGCAACATCTGAAGCAATCACGTTCGTCGCATCCCATCGGCCGAGCATGCCGACTTCAACAACAGCGACATCGACTGCCTCATCGGCAAACCAGCGGAACATCGCCGCAGTCATGATTTCGAAAAAACTCGGGCGAATCGCTGAAAGAATTTCAAGATCGGCGATCGCGCCAATCTGTAACCCGAATTCAGTGTCGTCAATTGGTTCGCCATTGATGCAAATTCGGTCGTTAATTCGGTTGATATGAGGGCTCGAATACGTGCCAACTCGCAACCCATGAGCCATCAACAGTTTTGTGATTATTTGCGCTGTTGAACCTTTGCCGTTGGTGCCGGTGATGTGGATACTGCGATATGAATTTTGTGGATTCGCGATTGCGTCAAGCAATATTTCGATATTTTTGGTGCTCGGTGAGTCGACTCGTCCTGTGCGCTCATAACTCGAGTGTTCGTCAAGATAACGCAGAGCATCGGCGTATTGCACGATGAGATAATTCGACTAAGACGCGGCGCGACGCTGGCGTGTGACGCGAGTGCTTCGCTTAACCAAAGTTGGTGCAGAAATTTTCTTCACTGCGTTGAGATCGATTACAACTTTGGCGACATCAGTACGACCAGGAA
>CANKZL010000160.1 GCA_947488385.1 Acidimicrobiaceae bacterium
GCAGTTTGACCACCGTGCACGGTTGCGAGGCGCATTATTTGGCTTCACTTGATTCTTTCGAATGGACAATCCTGAATGTTCGTGGCACGGTCATGCACAAAGCTGTCGAACTCGCCATCAATTGGCGCGGCTCTGTTGAACCTGCATCTCTCGTCGATGAAGCACTCGCCCGCCTCGAAGACGAAGAGAGTCGTGGCCCGAGCGAGTTCATCGCCCAACTCACGCCTGGTGAGCGTGCACAACTTCGCAGCTACGCGGTTGATCTCTACACAAAATTTGAAGAAAGTTTTCCACCGCTAAAGGCATCGTGGCGACCAGTCACAGAAAGTGCCGCCCGGGTCGAACTTTTCAAAGGCCTGATTTTTCTTTCGACTCGAGTCGACTTGACGCTTGGCGGTCCTGGCAGCAAAGTGATCATCGACCTCAAGAGCGGTCGAATTTATTCGAACCATCGCGAAGATCTGCGTTTTTATGCTTTGGTCGAATCGCTTCGCTCAGGTCAACCACCAAGGCGATTGGCTACTTATTCACTCGAATCAGCACGCGCCGACGTCGAAGAAGTCACTGAAGGTGTGCTTCAATCTGCTGTGCGCCGAGTCGTAGATGGCGCAAACGCGATTTACGAGTTAACTCGTGAAGAGCGCGAACCCAAGTTGAACCCTGGTTCGCAGTGCCGCTGGTGCCCGCTAAAAGAAACTTGCGAAACCGGCAAACAGTTTTTAGAGCGCGGCTTCGAAGACGACTAGCTAGTAATTAGCCCCGACCCATGTTTGGGCGCTTGCCATGATTGGCTTTCGAACGACGCATGCGGGCTTTTTTCTTTTTTGTTTTCTTTGACATGGCTTAATCCTAGTTGGTGAACTTACGCCAACGGGCTCGTCCACCCGCATATGGCGATCCCTCGGCGTTTGTTTTTGAGCAAACATAAACCAACCCTTTATATGTGCCGAGGCCATCTAGCGGCGCGCAATACGCACCCGGGTAGATGTCTTTAACACCAGTGTTTGACCCCGATGTGCTTGACGCCGTTGAACTAGTCGAACTAGTCGAACTCGTTACAACCGCTGAGCCCGATCCTGAACTCGTGTTGCTAGTTACAGACTTTGGCGCAGTACTTGTTGGCGCAACACTCGTTGAAGCAACACTTGTTGGCACGGCGCTGGCAGGCACCGTCGCAGTTGTTGTCGCAACTGGCGCGGCGCTCCAGCCCGCGACAGTTAGTCCAGAGCAATCACTATTCAACAAGTTCTTAACTCGACCAAATTCGCTTTGGTCCATTGACAAACCCCAACGGGCTTTAATTGAAATCCAATCGCTGAGATACGAGCACCAGTAACTGCGCAAAGGCGGCATCCAATTTGACGGGTCCTTGTCGCTCTTCGAAGCATTTATCCGATCACGCACTGCAATTAATGTTCGACTATCAGTCAAGTCGTTGGCATAAGCCTTGCGTTGCGAGTCGCTCCACGCCCACGCACCTGAATCCCACGCTTCTTTCAATGCCACAACATGGTCAATATCAACGTCGCCGCGGTCACTGAGTCTTGCCCCGTCGTAAACCGAATACCAATCGCCAGCCACTACATAACACCGATACGGATCAACCTGTGGTCTCGACGTACTGTCGCGCTTCAAAACCTCTTCTCGCGTGTCACAACCATTGCCGTCTAGATCCGACCAGTGAGTGAACAAACTGCGTCGATATCCAGTCTTGTATTCATTTTCAACCTTTATTGTCGACAGAATTGTCTTGGCATCATTGGCCACAAAACGTTGCGGCGCCGATTCGCTAAGTGTGCTCGAGCTCGCTGAAGCAACAACTGTGACGCTCGATATGGCAACAACTAAAGCAACACCATTTACTGCAATGCGCCATTTCACTTAAATCAGCGTACTTCTACGCGACGTCAGAAAAATTGGTTGCAGTCATTTCATCGCTGACATCAATAAAAATACATTCGCCGGGGCAAACTTCTGCGGCACGCAAAACGCTTTGTCGGTCGCGAGGCGCAACGCGCGCAAGACTTCCTGCTCCACCTGGATCATTCAGAGCCACACCTAACTCGGCGACATAAGCAATGCCATCTTCAAGCAACTTAAACGCGTCAGCACAGTGGTCTTCGCACAGCCCATCGCCAGTGCACAAGTCTTGGTCAATCCAAACGCGCATCAGGTCAGGTTACTGAGTTAAACCTGCGCCAATCACGAGAGCGATCAAAATCACGTTTCGCCCGACATCTATCCAACTCATCGGGCGTTCGGAGGTTGCCCCAAAACACGAACATGGCAATCGCTCGGGGTCACGCAACCGAACAAGCAATAAAACAGTAAATGCAACCAACAGAGCCATGCTCGCAATCAAAGTTTGCGTGAACCACCATTGCCCGACAAGCAAAACCGCCAGGGCAATCTCAGCCAGTGGCACCAGCACAACAAACGGGTCTGGTGCGCCGAGTGCTCGTGCCTGAAACGTCCAATTGTTGAATGTCGCAAACTTTGCGACTCCTGCATAAACAAACACCGCCGCAACGACAACGGCAAGAAAAAAACTCACGTCAACAGTGATGTCGTAACTACGGCTCCCTTAGAAAACACCATCGGGCTTCCTGCCCCCGCCACAGCCTCAAGACTCTGCACACGACCAACAATCAATAAGTGATCCCCAATTTGCGAACTTGATTCAATTGCACAGTCGATATACGCGACTGCTCCCGCGATCTTTGGCGAATTGTTTGGCGAATTTGACCAATCCACGCCGTTGAAACGATCTTCGCTTTCTTTTGCGAAGCGCCAACATAACTCCGACTGGTTAGCGGCCAAAACATTTACGCAGAAAAATCCCGACTCGGCGATTGCCGGCCAACTCTTTGAATTCAATCCCGGAAAAAATCCAACAAGTGGCGGATCAAGCGAAATTGAACTAAATGAACCAATCGTCAAACCTTGTGGTTTACCCGCACCATCAAGCCCAGAAATAATCACTACCCCGGTCGGAAAGTGACCAAGCACTTGACGAAACTCTTTGCTATCAAATGAACCGTTCATCGCCTACGAGACTACGGCAGAAACCTCAACCGACATTTCATCGGCGGCGGCGAATACCTCAAAACC
>CANKZL010000161.1 GCA_947488385.1 Acidimicrobiaceae bacterium
AAGAATCCACCCGCTCTGGCAGCTTCGACATTCTTTTCATGGTCTTCAACTGTGGCGGCGAAAGTGTGACCACCCTTCGCATCACTTAACACGTAGAAAATGTACGCACAATTTGCTGCTTGTTTTATTCCTTTGCATATTGGATCATTGAGCGGCGGGTTTGGTGCTGGGTTCAACGCAGCACGAATTGCTGCACGACCCGGGTTGGCAATTGGTGTTGGTGGCAAGCCTTTGAATTTGTAACTGTTGTAGGGGTTATCGAGCGCCTTCAAATCAGTGAACGACGCACTTGAATCGGCGTTGTAATACAAAGTTGCATCTATTTGCAGTGGCATTCCGCGTTCAAGGCGATTGTAAATTACTCGCGAGATTTTTGCCCGATCTACTTCTAACTTTGCTTCTCGCTCGATTAGCGAAGCAATAATCAAAACTTCATATGGCGATCTACCAACTTTGGCTTTGGCCTGGTCAAGCCCTTCTTGAATTCCGACTCGCTCCATTAAACGCAACATTCGATCGATGACCGATGCCGCCGACTCGTCGCCAGAAACTTGGTATGTGTCTGGAAACAACAGACCCTCAAGACGAAAATCGGCTTCGTCTAATCGGCTTAAATCATTTGGGCCGTAAGCCGAGACAAAATCAGGATTGCTGGCTGTTGTCAAAAAATCTTGCTCTGTTATGCGACCAATCTTCTCTTGGATTCGCACGGCGATTTTTGAAACAGTGAAGCCCTCAGGAAAAGTCACTTTCGTAAAAGTTGCCGATGGGCTCGTGTTCAAAACCTTCATGATGTTGCCAATATGGCTTCTCGGGGTCAACAAGTAATAGCCAGGCTGAAGATCTATCCCACCACGACGCGACACATACCAACGAAACACACTTGCGTTGACGATGAATCCTTCATCTTCAAGTCGCTTACTGACCATTGCGACCGAATCATTCGGGTTGACAGTGAAGTTTGTGGCAACTTGAGCGATACCCGAGTTTGAGTCTGGCGGATTCAACTGACGCAAATACCAAAGTCCACCAATGCCTAACGCCACAACTAATGACATGACGACGGTCAACGCCATGAACACCGTTCGAGAGTCTGGTCGCTTTTCTTGACGAACCTCTTCAAATTCGCTCGACCCCCACGCATCTGGGCCGTCCCATGAATCTTCTTGCCAGTTCTTTTCTTCAGTGCGCGTCATTGCTTCGTCCGATCTACATGGTCAAGCCAGCCCTGCAGCATTACGGCGGCCGCGATCTTGTCGACGATTCGTCGTCGCGCTTGCGCTTTCATGTTGGCTTGCATCATCGACTCATTTGCCGTCTTGGTTGTCAGACGCTCGTCGTAAGAATAAACAGGAACACTCAGCGACGACTTCATTTCTTCGATCTCATCTTGTGCACTTTTTGCTGCTGGCCCTACTTTGCCCGACATACTCAACGGCATGCCCACCACGACACACTCAACTTCGTATTCGTCAATCAGTTCTTGAATCTTTTTGTGATCCTGGCTGTGACTAGCAGACCGAGCAACAACCGTTAGTGGAGACGCAATAACGCCACTGCTGTCGCTCATTGCCACACCGATTCTCTTTGAACCAAGATCGATACCCAGGCTGCGCATTGATCGTCTAGACAATTTTGCTGGATGCCTGCGCAGCTGCTTGCAAAGCGTCGTCGAGAGCGCTCGCGTTTTTGCCTCCGGCCGTAGCAATGTCTCCTTTACCGCCACCTCCGCCACCAACCATTTTGGCTGCTTGGCTTATCAACTCGCCTGCAGACGCTTTGATTCCGGCACCGGTCGCAGCCACTAGCGCCACTCCACCCGTGGGTGTAACTCCACCCAGAACAACAGCCTTTATGTCTTTATTCGCACGTATCGCAATGGCCAACTCGCGCAAATCTCCCGGAGTCATCTCATCAACTCGCGCAACAACCACACCGTCGACATTCTTGGCGATGAATTCTGCGGCTCGTCCTCTTGCAGCCGCCGAGCGAAGTGTCTTGATCTCATCATTGAGTTCTTTAATTTCAGCAATCTTTCGTGAAGTCGCATCGACAAGCGTCGCCGAACTTGCATCAAGCAACGTATTCAACTGATTTATCGTCTTAGCGGTATCAATCACATAGTTGACCGCGTTCAGACCAGTTACTGCTTCGATGCGACGCAAATTTGAACCGATTGAGCCTTCTTCGATGACCTTGATCAGACCAATGTCGCCCGTAGCAACAACGTGAGTTCCGCCGCAAAGTTCAATTGAATCTCCGGCTTCTAACACACGCACAACATCGCCGTATTTATCACCAAAGAACGCGATCGCTCCAGCTTGAGTCGCTTTTTCTTTTGACGTTTCATAGTTCTTGACATCGGCGTTGTTCAGAACTTGTGCATTGGCAATGCGCTCAATCTGTTCGATCTCGACGCTTGAAAGTGGCGCGTAGTGGCTGAAGTCGAAACGCAGACGATCCGCCGACACCATTGAGCCGGCCTGCTTTACGTGCTCGCCCAACACCTCGCGCAACGCGTAGTGCAAAATGTGGGTCGCTGTGTGATTCTTGCGCGTCGCATTTCGCAATGCGCTGTTAATTGTCGCTGTTACGTTCGTGCCAACTTGAATTTCGCCAGCCAGCGTGCCGATGTGTTTGCGTAAACCCGGCAGGGCAAAAACGGTGTCGCTGACTTTTATCTCGCCCGTCGCGCAACGAATCGTTCCTTGATCGCCGACTTGGCCACCACTCTCAGCGTAAAACGGAGTCGCACTCAAGAAGACTTCAACTTGAGAGTCTTCTAACGAAATGACCTCAAGCACCGTTGATTCGCACGAATCTGATTCGTAGCCGACAAAATCTGTTTGACCGTGTTTATCTAGAACTTCTCGATACTGAGTGAGCATGTCGTCGGCAGTCGCCGCACCTTTGCGCGCAGCCTTGGCACGCTTGCGTTGGGCGTCCATCTCTGTTTCAAAACCTGAAATGTCGACATCAATGTTGCGTTCACCGGCAATCTCTTGGGTTAACTCGAGTGGAAACCCATAAGTGTCGTGCAACACAAAAGCACTCTGGCCACTGAGAGTCGACTTCTTTTTAGATTCTTTGATCGTCGAAAATTC
>CANKZL010000162.1 GCA_947488385.1 Acidimicrobiaceae bacterium
AAACCATTCTTCTTGAGCGCTAGAGCCAACGAACCACCGATTAGTCCGAGTCCAAGAATGTTTGCGCGTCGTGTAACCACCTTCAAATTCTACCTTTGGGTTAGTTTGACGTCGCCTGATTTAAAGACACAACCTCTGCTGTTGTTAGATGACGCCACTTTCCAGGTGCCAGAGTTCGATCTATAAGTGGCCCGACACGCACTCGCACCAGTCGCTCAACGGGATGGCCGACTGCATCACACATTCGTCTGATCTGCCGATTTCGTCCTTCGTGAATCACAATTCGCAGAACACCCGGCTGAAGTTGCCCAACTTCTGCTGGTGACGTCACCCCGTCGTCAAGTTCAATTCCATCGCGCAACTTTTTTAACGCAGACTCGCTTACGCCGTTGCTCGAGCAATCAACATGAGCCAAATATTCTTTTTCAATTCCAAAACTTGGGTGAGTCAGTCGATGTCCCAGTTCGCCATCATTTGTCAAGATCAAAAGGCCTTCTGTTTCGGCGTCAAGTCGACCAACAGGAAACACACGTGGCTCTAGCGGCACGAGTTCAATAACGGTTTGGCGTCCGTGCGTATCTTTTGCCGTTGTAATCACATCAACAGGCTTGTTCAACAGATAGTAAACAAGACCTGGGGCAACCCCGATTGTGACGCCGTCTACTTCGACTTTGTCTGTTGCTGTTTTTACGCGCCGACCTAAAACTGCAATTTCGCCGTTCACCTTTACGCGACCATCTTCAATCAGAATTTCGCATTCACGTCGCGAACCCCACCCAGTTCGGGCTAGTACCTTTTGCAGACGCTCACCATCATCGCTCGCAAGTTCACCACTAATGCCAAAACCAGAGTTGTCAGGCATCGGCGTTAAGAGCCTGACCTATTGCTCGGGCGATATTGGATCTTCGGCCGTCACGCGCAAACTTCTCTCGAGCGTTTCGACGACACTTGCGTCTGGCACGAAGTCGGCGATGCTTGGCAAGTCTTCAAGCGATGCAATGCCTAGTCGCTCTAAAAACAACGGCGTCGTACCAAACAACACTGCTTGACCTGGGCCATCATCTCGTTGCACTTCGGTTATGTATCCGCGTGCCTGAAGAGTTCGCATTACTGCCTCTGGGTCAACACCGCGAATTGATGCGATCTGTGAACGCGACAATGGTTGTTTGTAGGCAATGATCGCCAAAGTTTCTAAAGCGGCCGAAGAAACCCGTGATTGCTGTCCGTCAAGCACAAATCGCTCGACGTATGGCGCCAAGTCGGGGTGCGACTGAAAACGAAATCCACCCGCAACTTTGACCAGTTGAAAACCGTGACCTGCGGCCTCATATGTGGTCGCTAAACGTTCGCACAATGCTTCGACGGTTGCCTGCGAAATCTCAAGCAGTTGTGCCAGAAGCGCCGGCGCAACAGGCTCCATTGCCACGAGCAGAATCGCTTCAAGTGCTCGCACAACTTCTGGATCTAAATTTGTTTCTTCTTTACTCATTGTCATCCCTCATAGTTATCAATTGCAATTGATTCTTCTTCAATGCCCAGCCACACAACTTGAATGTCGCCAAATCGCATCACTTGATCAAGTTCAACTCGACCTTGTTTATAAAGTTCAAGAATCGCCAAGAACCTCACGACGACTTCTATTTTGTCTGTTATGCCACCAACGATTTCACGAAACGTCATTCGACCCGACTGACGCATCTGCTCGGCAACTGTCACAAGTGCTTCGGCGACACTCGCCCGAATCGGAGCAACGTGTTCAAGGCCAATCACCTTTGGTGCTTTCGGTGCAGCTGCACGCATGAACGCGCGTTGCAGACGCAACGGACTGACACCCTCAAGCAGATCTGGCATTAGCGACGCGAATCGTTCTTCGGGTCCGGCCATGCGCGGAAAACTCAAATCTGCACGACTTACAAGATCGCTGAAAACTGTCGCCACATCTTTGAACGTTTTGCAATCAAGTAGACGAGCCAACAACAAATCGCGTTCTTCCCACAATGCGAGTTCTTCGTCCAGATCGCCGTCATCTTTGCCGGGTAACAATCGGCGAGTCTTTAGTTCAATCAAAGTTGCCGCTATCAGTAAAAACTCTGTCGCGAGGTCAAGATCAATGTTCTGCATCTTGGCAACTTCGTCAAGGTATGCAGTGACGATATTTGAAAGTGAAACTTCATGGATATCGACTTCTTCTTTGAGAATTAGATGCAAAAGCAACTCAAATGGCCCCTCAAATGTCGGGGTCGAAACTGCGTATTTCATCACCTGCGAGATTACCTCCCCTGCCCATTCAATGTCGGCAAGTAAGGTTGCAATATGACTCGCGTACTTTCATGCATCCAGCCCACCGGCGAGGTACACCTCGGCAACTATCTTGGCGCTTTGCGCAACTGGGTCGCTGGCCAAGACAAGGCTGACGTCTTTCACGGAATCGTCGATCTTCACGCGCTCACCGTCACTGAAACACCAGGCGTTATTGGCACCAACACCCTTCAGCTCGCAGCGATGCTATTTGCCGTGGGGCTCAACCCTGACGTGGCCACAGTTTTCGTGCAGAGCCATATTCCTGAACACAGTCAGTTGGGCTGGATAATGGAATGCACAGTCTCTTTTGGCGAACTTAGCCGAATGACACAGTTCAAAGACAAGTCGGCAAAACGCGAAGCCGAGTTTGTTTCAGCCGGCTTATTCACATACCCCGCGCTGCAGGCTGCCGATATTTTGCTTTACGACGCGAATGAAGTGCCAGTTGGCGACGATCAACGACAGCACATTGAGATAACTCGGGATATCGCCATTCGGTTCAACCATCGCTTTGGCGACACGTTTGTGATCCCCAAAGCAGTTACACCGGCGAGTGGCGCACGAGTAATGGATCTACAGAACCCGACTTCAAAGATGTCAAAATCTGGTGATGACGATTCGGGAGTGATTTATTTGCTGGATGAACCAGCAAAAATAGAGAAGAAGTTCAAGCGTGCAGTAACCGACAGCGACTCTGATGTGGTGTTTGATCGTGAGCGCAAACCTGGTGTCGCTAATTTGCTCGAGATTCTGGCTGCTGCGACGAATACAACGCCACAAAAAGCAGCCGAGAGTTACACGC
>CANKZL010000163.1 GCA_947488385.1 Acidimicrobiaceae bacterium
GTACAAAGTTACGACCCGATGCGTAAAGCGAATCTGGGTAGTTGGCTTCACCGTTGTACAACTTCACAGTTACCGACATTGCGCCAGTCTGAATTACGTCAGCGATGTTTGCAGAGAAACCTGCACCCGTGCCTGATGACGGCGACTTTGGAGTCTTGCCAATCAAACCGTTGAGGTAAAGCGCACCGCGCGATGCCTGCAAGTTAAGGAGAAGTGCTGTGCCGTCTACTGGTGATCCGTCATGAAATTTGATTCCGTCACGGACAACCAAGTTCCAAGTTTTGTAGTCAGCACTGTGCTCGAACGACTTAAGAACGTAAGGCACAATCTTGCCGTCACTACGTTGCTCGACCCAAGTTTCATAAATTGTGCGAGCGCCCATCAATGCTGAGTTCGCCAAGTTGTCTGCCATACAGAAACCTGGGAACGAGTCGAAGATGCCGACGGTTATGTTTCCGCCACGCTTCGGTGTGCTGGCACCCGAGGCACTGCTGGTTGTTACCTGGCTAAGTGAAGCAACAAGTGCAATTGCCATAACGGCAGCAACCTTGCGACGACCTCCTGTGAATAACTTCTTCATTTTTTATTTCCCCCTTCGGAAAAAGGCATTGGGCCTTGTCGCCACGCTACCTTGCTCATCTCCCTGTGTCAAAGGTAACTATTCGTAAAATCTGGCGAATCTACGCCAGTTTGGCTTTAACCAAATTGGCTATTTTCGCACCATCTGCACCCGCCCCAGCTTGGGTTCGCACGGCTTTGACCACAGCGCCCATGGCTTTTGGCCCAGCTAGGCCCTGATTTGCCGCCTCGGCAATCGCCAAGTTGACAATCTTTTCGAGATCAGCATCGCTCATCTGGGCTGGCAAATAGCGCTCAAGAATCGCCAACTCTGCCCGTTCTGCCGCCTCGGCGTCGTGGCGACCTGCTTCCTTATATATGTCTGCCGATTCGGCGCGTTTTTTCGCTTCAGCGCTAATCACAGCCAGAACTTGCTCGTTCGTTAGTTCAACTGCCTCGGCGCCAGCAACCTCCGCGTTCATGATCGCTGCCAATGTCATGCGCAGTGTCGAAGTCTCGACTTCATTGCGTTGTTTCATCGCGTTGGTCAAATCTGACTTGAGTTGATCTTTAAGACTCGACATTTTTGTCACTCCGTTATGTATTTATCACTGATTCTGTTTCGCGGTTCCCTCAATTAGCGTAGTGCACACCATGAATAACGAAGTGTTTGAACTGTTTTTCGCGATGCTCAGTTTGGGTACGCTCGGCTTTGGCTCGGTCGTCTTGTTCGCTCGAATCTTTAAATCCAAAAAATTCTTGGTCGAAGTTCAAAAAATTGCGCTGCCACTTGCTGCCTTAATCACGACAACAGCAATGCTCGGCAGTCTTTATTTTTCAGAAATTGTTAACTACGTGCCTTGTCGGCTTTGCTGGTATCAACGGGCAGCGATGTATCCGTTGGCGATTTTGTTAATCGTTGCAAACTTCAAAAAGTTTCGGTTTACAAAACACATTGCAGTCTTGCTTGCCTCAATTGGCGGGGCAATTGCTATGTACCACTGGTTCGTTGAACGCTTCCCAGATCTTGATGCCGGGGTTTGCGACGCAAAACTGCCTTGCTCGGTCGTTTGGTTTGAAAACTTTGGTTTTGTGACTCTTTCATTTATGGCATTCACCGCGTTCTTTACGACAATCGTTCTAGTTACAATTCGCACAACCGAAAAATAGAGAAAAAGAAACAGAGGAATCATGGCAACAAAAAAATCTGACTCGTCGTCCAACAAATCGGTTTGGCTGATCGGCGGCATCGCCGCCCTAATCGCCGTGGCTGCAATCATCGCAGTTGCGTCACAATCTGGCAGCGACGAAGTTGTCGCCGGTATCGAAGAGTTTGGTCAAGTTGAAGTCGTAGGCCAAGCGTTACCAGAACCCATAACGGGTGAAGCCGACAAGGCCGTTGGCATGACCGCACCTGTTCTAACGGGCAAAGGTTTCACAGGCAACAAAATCGTCACGAGTCCTGGCGCACCAACTCTTCTCGTCTTTCTCGCCCACTGGTGCCCGCACTGCCAACGCGAAGTGCCCTTGCTTGTGCAATGGCAGCGTGATGGACTCGTGCCGAGCGGTCTCGATGTGATCGGCATCGCAACTTCTTCAGACCCAGCATCACCAAACTTTCCACCATCAGAGTGGTTGGCTCGCGAAGAGTTTCCGGCGCTGTGGCCAGTGATGGCCGACAGTGGTGAAAAAACTGCCGCCACTGCGATGGGTGTCTCTGGGTTTCCGTTCTTTGTTTTAATTGACGCCGATGGCAAAGTCGCCTTGCGAATCAGTGGAGAAGTCGAAATGGATGCATTGACCGAGCAAATAAACAAGGCCCTCGGCAACTAAACACGAGCACAACATAACTGCTCACTGACGTAGCGCAGCAATGAACTCAGACCAAATTCCTGTAGCTCACACACCGCCAGGAGGTTACGGTGAAAAATTTCCTCCATTGATTCTCGGCGACTGCACTGAACCTCTTGTGCAAGGCGCCCCCGACCTTCGTGGCATTTGGAAGACGATTCGTGCCGAGCGTGCTGGCGTCAGCGTGCCTGCCGACGACCGAATCATGTCGTATACGGAGCGCATCGAACAGTGCGGCGACAGAATCGTTGACTGTGGTGGCGGCACAATCGCTGATGCTCGCGCCGATGGCACAGAAGTCAACGGCGTTCATGATGTCTGGGTCTTTGACTTCAAAACACCAATTCATGTGATTGCGACATACGAAGATCAGGTTTTTGTCTTAAGACCAGTTGGCTTGCCTGGCATTGAAGTCACGCGGCGCCTTGACGCCGATGGCCACATGATCTGGACTCGACCAGATTTGGGTGGTCTAAAGGTGACTCTCGAGCGCGTTAACAACCCTATCTAACTACTTTTTCAGCCGGGCGATAACCCCTAGATAGAGGGAGAACATTAAAGGAACATATTGGGAATGATTCTCATTATTGCTAGAGTGGTTCGCATGAAAAAAACCCACAAATTAGTTTCAGCCTTTATCACCCTGACAGTTCTTGCCAGTTGCAGCAGTTCTAACGATTCAACA
>CANKZL010000164.1 GCA_947488385.1 Acidimicrobiaceae bacterium
TAAAAAAGTTTCACTTTGTTGCGGTAATCGCATCGGCAATTTTTCTTTGCTCGTGTCAAGTTAATGCCGTAGTAACTCTTGATGTTGCTCAAAGTGGGTCGGGCACAGTAACTGTAAATGTGATCGCCGACAAAGACGTTGTTGACCAAGCGCCAAACATTGTCGACGACCTGCGATTTGATGATGCGATCGCTGCAGGTTGGGTTGTCGTGCGACCTAACAAAACTGCAGATGGTGGACTGCAAGTTTCGTTGAAACACACTTTTGACAATGCCGAACAGGCTGGAGTGTTGCTTGATCAATTGAGCGGTGAGTTTGGTCCGTTCAAGCAGATGTCGTTGACTCGAACCGGCAAAGACACGGACTCGACATTCAAACTTGACGGCATCTTGCAGGTTGACGGCGGATTAAACGCGTTTGCCGACAGTGCGCTGATCAAAACAATCGGTGGTGCGCCATTCGCAGAAAACCTGCAACAGGCTGGTCTTGATTTGGGTAAAGCGATGACGCTCGACTTTGTCGCCACAATGCCGGGTGTTGTTGAGCGCACAACAGGCATCGACAACGTAAATACTGTGACTTGGCGCGTGCCCCTAGATGGCAGCGAGCAATCTGTCCTCACCACTTCGCGGAACACGGCCGTCAAAGCCACTGTGGCTCGATTGGTTTCTGGGTTGTTCAAGTTTTTGTTGTTTGCATGGCTGGCTTTGATGGTCGCGGTGCTTGGCAGATTTTTGTATCAGCGCCGTGGGGCAAGTCGCACACCCAGCGAATAATGTCTAGTGCGAGATGGTAAAACTTCGCACCGTATATCGATGCACTGAATGCGGTGCCGGGGTTCCAAAATGGGCTGGCCGTTGCGGTGCGTGTGGTGCGTGGAACAGCCTCGTTGAAGATGTCGAAGGTGACGAAGAAATTATTTCTGTAGCAACGGGCATGGCCCTTGTGCCACCTGGTGTACCAAAACCAATTGATGCGCTTGATTCAAAAATTTCTAAACCCACTTCGACTGGTCTTGAAGAATTAGACCGCGTGCTCGGCGGTGGGCTCGTCCCTGGGTCGGTCACTCTTTTGGGTGGCGAACCAGGCATCGGCAAATCAACTTTGCTCTTGCAACTACTCGCGGCGTGGTCAGGCAAAACACTTTATGTAACTGCTGAAGAATCAGCGCAACAGGTTCGATTGCGCGCCGAACGACTTGGGGCGATCAAACCAGATTTGTGGCTCGTGGCCGAGATGTCACTGACGAACATTGTCAATGCGATTGACCAAGTAAAACCACAACTCGTGATCATTGACAGTATTCAAGCGATTGCTGACCCGCAGTTGAATTCGGCGCCAGGGTCTGTGGCACAAGTTCGCGGTTGTGCACACCGACTGGTGCAAGAAGCCAAAGCGCGCGATCTGCCAATCGTGTTGGTTGGTCATGTCACAAAAGACGGTGGACTCGCCGGGCCGCGTGTGCTTGAACATGTTGTTGACACTGTGATGTCATTCGAAGGTGAGCGTCATCATGCTTTGCGATTGTTGCGCGCTGTCAAGCATCGATTTGGTTCAACAAACGAATTGGGATTATTTGAGATGACTGAACTTGGCCTGCGCAGTGTGCCAGATGCGAGCAAATTGTTTTTGGCCGACCGTCGCGCAGGCGTGCCTGGCTCAATTGTTGTGCCTGCTCTCGAAGGTCATCGTCCGTTGTTGGTTGAAGTTCAGGCACTGACAAATCTCTCGCCTTCGCATGTTTCACCCCGACGATCAGCACAGGGTGTTGATTCGGGTCGCTTGGCGATGTTGTTGGCAGTTCTTGAGCGTCGTGCTGGTGTGAACTTGACGCAACATGAAGTTTTCGCATCTGTTGTAGGCGGTGTGAAGTTAAGTGAGCCGGGTGCAGATTTAGGTTTGTGTTTGGCTCTTGTTTCAGCGGTGACGAATCAGCCATTGGCAGAAAACTTAGTTGCGTGTGGTGAGGTCGGTTTGGCTGGCGAATTGCGTCAAGCCAGCAACACTGCTCGTCGACTCGGCGAAGCGGCACGACTCGGTTTCACTCGGGCGATCATTCCTGCGAGCAGTGCAAAAGATATAAAAATTTCTGGCATCAAACTTGAGCCTGCCGAAACTGTGGCCCAAGCACTCGCTCTCGCTGGTTTATCGGTCAAGTAGCGAATCGGCGTCGGGCGTAAGCACTTACCGCGTTAGAGGTGAAGATGTCGTTTTGTTCAGTTTCTTTTGTCCCAATTCCATGACACACCAAAGAGATACGATTGGGGGACATGTTTGGATTGTTTAAAAAACGAAACTCAATTCATGAAGTGAAAGTCACTGAGAACTGGCCATTTGATGCAGCTGGCGGATTTGTTGTCCTTGACTTTGAAACAACTGGACTCAGCCCTTCCAAAGATCGTGTCATCGAAATCGGAATGATCAAAACTGATGGTTCAGGTAGACCCATTGCTTTCTGGCAGACACTCGTTCACCCAGAGGGTCCAGTTGGTGCAACACACATTCATGGCATCACTGATAACGATGTGAAAAATTCGCCGAAATTTAGCGAAGTCTCAAGCGAAATAGTAAAGCGTCTCCGTGGACAATCAATCGTCGGACACAACGTGACATTTGATCATTCTTTTCTCGAAGCTGAATTGGCTCGATCAGGTTGGTCTCTGCCGGTTGACGTTCCCACAGTTTGCACGTACTTTGCTGCGCGTCAGATACTTCCCGGCCTTGGTCGTTACCGACTTGGCGACTGCGCATCCGCTCTTGGACTCGATGATCAAGGCGGACATCGAGCGCTCAAAGATGCAGGCACTACCGCAGGGTTGCTGCATGCTTTCCTCAATTCATCGACCGATAAATCTGTGGTGAGGTCAATGAGAGACAGTTTGAATATTGCAAAGACTGTTTCTTGGCCTTCGGAGCCAGGTAGTCCCCGTAAACCAGAATCTATTCTTTCACAACGTCATTCATCACCTGCTCAACGTACTGAAAAACCAAGTGAGCCCCCAGCGGTTGTGGACGCGATGAAAGATTTGTCGCCAGACGACTTCTTGCCTGATTCGGCGACCGAACCCGGA
>CANKZL010000165.1 GCA_947488385.1 Acidimicrobiaceae bacterium
CCAGAGATTGATGAGACGCCAAGAGTTGACGAAGAGCCGACCAAGTATGTGCAGCGAATCGCTGCTGCAAAAGCAGATTTGGTCGCGTTGCGGCACGATCAAAAAGATTTGATCATTGCCGCCGATACGACTGTTGCCTTGAATAGTGAAATCTTTGGTCAACCGCAAGATATAAACCATGCGAGGCAGATGATCCAAAAATTATCTGGAAATACTCACAGTGTGTTAACTGCAGTGAGTGTTCGTTGGGACGGTCTCAGTGCAAACGGTTTTGACGAATCCAAAGTGACGATGCGCGAAGTCACGAGTGAATTGCTCGAGTGGTATCTGGCAACTGGCGAGTCGATGGGTAAAGCGGGGGCTTATGCCGTGCAGGGTCAAGGTGCGGCGCTGACTGCTGATGTGCGAGGCGAACTCGACACGGTGATCGGTTTACCAGTGCGGCTCCTAGAGACGCTGTTGGGGCGAATTGGGCTTGATTTACGCGAGATCTCGGGCTCCGGTAAGTGATTTAGGTTGGAAAAATAGCCCCACGTCAATAGCATTGGCACTCGCACTGTTCGAGTGCTAATCGAAAATCCGTGTCACAGATCAACGAAAACAACCAACGAAAAGAACAAGGAAAATCACATGAACTTAAAGCCACTTGATGACCGCATTGTGGTCAAGCCAAACGAAGCCGAGAAGACAACTGCGTCAGGCCTCGTAATCCCAGATACTGCAAAAGAGAAGCCACAAGAGGGCACTGTTGTTGCTGTCGGACCAGGTCGCTGGAGTGATGACACTGGCAAGCACACACCGCTTGATATCAAAGTTGGCGATGTCGTTCTTTACTCAAAGTACGGCGGCACAGAGGTTTCACACAAGGGTGATGATCTTTTGATTCTTACGAGTCGCGACGTTCTTGCGATCGTTACAAAATAATTAATTCAAAACCTCAACTCAAAAACAGGACTTAACACATGACAAAGATTCTTAAATTCAACGAAGAAGCACGCCGCGCACTCGAGGCTGGCGTTAACAAATTGGCCGATGCGGTCAAAGTTACGCTCGGACCAAAAGGTCGCAACGTTGTGCTCGACAAAAAATTCGGTGCGCCGACAATTACTAACGACGGTGTGTCGGTAGCAAAAGAAGTCGAGCTCGAAGATCCGTTCGAGAACATGGGTGCTCAGTTGGTAAAAGAAGTTGCAACAAAGACAAACGACGTTGCTGGTGACGGCACGACGACTGCAACAGTCTTGGCCCAAGCGATGGTTACCCACGGCATGCGCAATGTGGCTGCCGGTGCAAACCCAATGGCGCTCAAGCGCGGAATCGAAAAAGCTGTTGCTGCAGTTGTTGAATCACTTAAGAGTCAGGCCAAAGAAGTTGACGACAAGAGCGATATCGCCAGCGTTGCAACTATCTCGGCAGGCGATGCAACAATCGGCAAGGTAATTGCCGACGCCATTGACAAAGTCGGCAAAGACGGCGTCGTAACTGTTGAAGAGTCGAATACATTCGGCATCGAACTTGATTTCACAGAAGGTATGCAGTTTGACAAGGGTTATTTGTCGCCATATTTCGTGACCGACCAAGATCGTCAAGAAGCAGTTCTTGAAGACGCATACATCTTGTATTACTCGTCAAAGATCACAACTGTGCAGTCGATGTTGCCAGTTCTCGAGAGCGTGATGAAGACAGGCAAGCAGCTTGTAATCATCGCCGAAGATGTTGAGGGCGAAGCGCTTGCGACTTTGGTTGTCAACAAGATTCGTGGCACATTCAATTCGACAGCCGTTAAGGCTCCTGGCTTCGGCGATCGTCGCAAGGCGATGTTGCAAGACATGGCAGTTCTTACTGGTGGCCAAGTCATCAGCGAAGAAGTTGGTTTGAAACTTGAAAACGTGACGCTCGATCTTTTGGGCCGCGCCAAGCGCATCATCATCACCAAAGAGACGACAACAATCGTTGACGGTGCTGGCGATAAGAACGAAGTCAAGGGTCGTATTAGCCAAATCAAGACCGAAATCGATAACACCGACTCTGACTGGGATCGCGAGAAGCTTCAAGAGCGTTTGGCGAAACTTGCTGGTGGCGTTGCTGTCATCAAAGTTGGCGCTGCAACCGAAGTTGAGCTCAAAGAAAAGAAGCACCGCATTGAAGACGCAGTTTCTGCGACACGCGCCGCAATTGAAGAGGGCGTTGTTGCTGGTGGTGGCACCGCACTTGTGCGTAGCCGCGAGAGTGTGCTCAAGGTGATCAAGACACTTGAAGGTGACGAAGCGACTGGTGCACGAAGCGTGTACGACTCGTTGACAGCACCTGCTCGTGCGATCGCCGACAACGCCGGTATTGAAGGCGCTGTTGCTGTGCAACAAGTTGAAGCAGCCAAGGGCAACATTGGTCTCAATGCAGCCACTGGCGAATATGTCGACCTTGTAAAGGCCGGCATCATCGACCCAGCAAAAGTGACTCGCGCAGCGTTGCAAAACGCAGCATCAATCGCCGCACTTGTTATCACCATCGAATGTCTCGTTGCAGACAAGCCTGAGAAGCCAGGCTCTGCACCAGCAGGCGGCGGTGGCATGCCAGGTGGCGGAATGGGGATGATGTAAGCCATAGCTTCTTTGCAAAGAGGTTTTTGGTTACATCAGATCGTTGAATATCTGATCGCTGCCGCGCTCATTTTGATGAGCGCGCAGTCGAGACATCCGTTTGTTTTAGCAACATACGGGGTTGTATTGCTGATTAACGTGACGGTAGTTGACGGCGCGTTGAGCGCCTACAAATTAATTTCACGAACGGTGCATCGTGTGATTGATTGGCTCTATGTCGTGGCGTTGATCGCGGGATCATTCGTCTTGGAAGTCGATCAATCCACGCGGACAACTCTTTTCGGCGTCGGCATTGCAATCATCGTTATTGCATTGACTACCAACTACACCAAAAAGGTGTTTGGTCGCAGTTAGCGCACCGTAGGCTGACGCAATGAGCTTCGACACGCCAGCACCAGATATGAAAAAACTTCTTGCCGCATGGGAGTTATGGGAAAAGGGTGAAGA
>CANKZL010000166.1 GCA_947488385.1 Acidimicrobiaceae bacterium
ACTTGGTCAAAGCCAACAAATTGATTCCATAAAACCAACGCATGACCGACTGTGTCAATTCCTCTTCTTCCCGCCCGCCCTGTCAACTGGGTGTATTCAGATGCCTTCAAAGGTTGATGATGTTCGCCTGTGAACTTGGTAATTTTCTCGATGACCACTGCTCTCGCAGGCATGTTTAGACCAACGGCCAAAGTCTCTGTAGCAAAAACCAATTTGACGAGACCTCGAATGAAGCACTCTTCGACGATTTCTTTGAATGCCGGAACCAGACCTGCATGATGCGCACCGATACCAAATTCAAGTTGATTCGCAAACTTTGAGAAGTTAAGAGCCGCCAAGTCATCGTCAGAAAATATCTCTACTCTCGCATCAATTATTTCTGCGATCTCATCTCTTTGAGCGGCATCCGTAAGTCGTATACCTGCTCGCACGCACGACTCCGCCGCTTCGTCGCATTGGTTACGACTAAAAATAAAGACGATTGCCGGCAATAAATCCTGTTGCTGCAACAGATCTGTGACTTCAACTCTGTTCGGCGAAAAAAACTTCGAGCGTTTTCTGGGTGCTGAATCGCGATAAGACTTGCGATTCCCCCCGCTCGTGCGTACTTCACGCTGGGTCGACTGTTGTTCAAGTTTTGCCACCTCTGGGTTAGGCGCACCGTTGACCACGGTCTCAAACATTTTGACTTGGTGTGACGATGAATCTCCAACAACAAAATGGTTCGTCAATTCAACTGGACGCTTCTCCTCGACAATGGGTACTGTTCGTCCACGGACAGTGCTTAGCCATTCAGTAACTTCAGACGCATTCGACACAGTCGCCGAAAGACAAACCAGCTGAACATTCGGATCAAGGTGAATAATCACTTCTTCCCACACTGGGCCTCGATATGCGTCCTGAAGAAAATGCACTTCATCTAGAACCACAACAGCAAGACCGTCAAGAGCCTCTGATCGCGCATAAATCATGTTGCGCAACACCTCAGTCGTCATCACCATTATCGGCGCGTTGGTGTTAATGCTGTTGTCGCCAGTTAAAAGTCCCACATCTTTTTTGCCGTAGTGAGCAACTAGGTCGTTGAATTTTTGATTTGAAAGTGCCTTGATAGGTGCCGTATAAAAAGCGCGCTGCCCTTGTTGTCTTGCCGCTTCGATTGCATATTCGGCTACAAGCGTCTTTCCCGATCCGGTTGGTGCGGCCACCAAAACTGAGTCGCCACGATCAAGTGCATCTAGCGCATCGACTTGAAATTGGTCAATTGCAAAGTCGTAACGTGCGATCAAAGACTCGCGACTTGGCCGAGGCATCAAATCAGCCGTGACGATTATTCAGAGTTGCGTGCACGTTTACGAGTCGCGAGGAAACCGACCAGAATTGCGACGAAATACAAAACGGTCAAAGGCAACCCAAGTGCCAAAAGCGTTATTGGGTCGCCGCTTGGGGTTATCACTGCTGCAACAAAAAAAATCGAAACAATCGCAATGCGCCATTGTTTCAACAAGGTGCGGGGCGTCAGCACTCCGACTAACTGCAAGAAAACGATTAATAACGGCGTGAGAAAGCCGACGCCAAACGCCAAAACCATCAAAATGACGAGGCTTACATACTTAGTTATTTGAAACGCCTGGTTAACTTCGGTGCCCGACCAAGAAATCAAAAACTCAAGAGCTCTCGAAAGTGTCCAGTATGCAAGTGCGCAACCCCCGACAAAGAGAATCACAGATGAGCCAATAAATGGAATTGTGTATTTCTTTTCTTTCTTGCTCAGTGCAGGCACAACGAAGCGCCAAATTTGCCAAAGCACGATTGGCAACGCGATAACAAGTCCGCCGTAGCCGGCAATCTTCATTCGTGCAGTCAAACCATCTAGAGGCCCAAGCGCAAAAAGCGAACCATCACAATTAAAGTCAGGTCGATTCCCACAGAGGTCTCGATATGGACGAGTCAAAAAACGTAGTACCGGATCGTAAAAAGCCAAAATCATCGCTGCACCTAACGCGACAGCAATGATTGAGCGAATCAAACGCATTCGTAACTCGGCGAGATGATCACCCAGCGACATCGCAGCGGTTTCAGAAGTTGAAGATCTAAAGCCCATTATGAAATGTCATCCAGTGGGTTTAACGATCCTGGTGCGGCTTCTGGTTGATTCTCTTCTTGCGTATCAGTCGGAGGCGTTGCGATTTCACCATCGTCTTCATCCTTGGTCAATTCATATTGCGTCATTGTCCCAGAACTCTTGCTCAAACTAGTGGCGAATGGGCTTTGGTATTCGACAAAGTTTGGGTCAATAACGTCTTTTGCCGCATCCTGAAACTGACCCGCCGTCTCTGTAAATAGCGACTTCATCGAATTTGTTGTGTTCATCATCTCTTTAAGGGGTTCGTCCATCACTTTGCGAAGATCGGTCTGAACACCAGACGACATGCGCTTTAACTCTGCATAAAGTCGACCCACTCGCCTAATCGCATCTGGCAACTTCTCTGGACCGAGCACCACAAGACCGATTATTAGCAAGAACATAATCTCACTACCGGTCAGATTAAACATGACCAAAGTCTAGGAGAAGCATTCTCGTATCATCAGAGTGTGCAGCAGCGACTCCCTTCGCTATATCAAACCCCGATCATGTTCGCCCATCGCGGCGCTAGTGCCCATGCGCCTGAAAATACTCTTGATGCATTTCGATTGGCACTCAAACTTGGGGCAACTGGCCTTGAGACAGATTGCTGGGTAACTCGAGATCGGCAAGTCGTATTAGATCATGATGGTGTAGTCAAGCCAAAGAATACGAAATTCAGTATTCCCCTTAGGTTGAAAAATAAGAAGATATCGCAGCTCGAATTTGATGAGATCCCAGGTGAAATTCCAAAGATCGAATTACTTATAGAGCTCGCAGCGAATAACTACCCAATGTCAATTGACGTTTGCGACCCTGATGCTATTGAATTGATCGCCGACATAGTTACCGAAACTTCGGCACAACAAAAAATCTATTTGTGTCACCCTGATATTGAGTTGCTGAGAGAGTCGAAGCAGA
>CANKZL010000167.1 GCA_947488385.1 Acidimicrobiaceae bacterium
TGCCGATGTCTTCTTCCATCCACATTCTTGCGCCACCAGCACCGCAGCACATGCCCTTGGTGCCGTTGCGTGGCATTTCGACAATCTCAATGCCTTTGATTGAGCCCACAACTTTGCGTGGCGCAATATAAACATCGTTGTGTCGACCCAGATAGCACGAGTCGTGATAAGTGATGCGCTCTTCAAGCGTTGCGTTTGTTACATCTAATTTTCCAGACTCGATTAAGTCTTCAAGCAATTGTGAGTGGTGAATCACTTCGTAGTTGCCACCTAATTGCGGGTATTCATTCTTCAGCGTGTTAAAGCAATGTGGGCACTGGGTGATTATTTTTTGCACACCCATCGTGTTGAGCATCTCGACGTTGGGCATTGCCAACATTTGGAAGAGATATTCATTGCCGCTACGACGCGCACTATCGCCAGTGCACATTTCACTTGGACCAAGAATTGCCACATCGATGCCGGCGCGCTTGAGCAACTTAGCCATCGACTGAGTAACTTTTTTGTTCTTGTCATCGAAACTGCCGGCACAACCAACCCAGTAGAGATACTCGCTCTTAAACGGCGCACCGGGGTCGAGAATTTCTACATCTAGATCTTTGGCCCATTCGCCGCGATCTGTTTGGCTCATGCCCCAAGGGTTTCCTTGGTTTTCCATTGCGCGATAGGCGTTGCCGAGTTGAGCCGGGAAGTTGCTCTCCATCAGCGACAAGTAGCGACGCATGTCGAGGATTTTGTCAAGAATCTCAATATTTACAGGGCAAATTTCGTCGCAGGCTTTGCAACTGGTGCACGACCAGATTTCTTCGGCGGTGATTCGCTCGAACAACGAGTTGGCGTTGATTTTTATCTCGCTGTCTGCACCAAGAGGTGGAGAAACCTTGCCGCCTGGCGCGTGAGCCGCGGTGGCCGCCATGACTTCGCCACTCTTAAGCACGATTTCGCGTGGGTCAAGCGGCTTACCAGTTGCATGCGCAGGGCAAACACTCGTGCATCGACCGCACATCGTGCATGCGTCAAGGTCAAGCAGCTGCTTCCAGGTGAATTCTTCGACGACATTTACACCAAAAGACTCGAGCGAAGTTTCTGTGAGGTTCGGCATCGCTTTCATCGCACCCTTCGGACGCTCACGGTCTTTGAGATACATGTTGAGTGGCGAAGTAAACATGTGGCGCAACATTGTGATCGGCAAAATTGCCAAGAATACGACGAATGTCAAAACGTGGGCGACCCACCAGCCTTGGTGCCATGTTGTCAGTGTCGACGCACTTGAACCGTTAACGAGTTGTGCCAACGGGTAACCAACAACGCTCCACTTTTCGTGATCTAGGTTGACGCCCGCTGCCTGACCTTGAGCGATGCGAAACATTTCGGCACCAAAACCCGTAACGCCGATTGCCAACAAGACACCCAGAATCAACGCGTGTTCAGGTTTTGTCTTGATGCGAATTCGATACGGGCGCTGAACATATCGGCGAATAATCGCCCAGATCACACCACCAGTAAAGACAACACCAGCAACGTCACCGACCAATGCGTAACCGCGGTAGACGTCACCGTGCAAAAACTTGAGCGCTTCAGGCATCTGGTGATCGATTTCAAGAACCGTCGTCACGCCGAGCAAGACCAAGAATCCGAAATAAATCATTGAGTGCATCAAGCCGGCAGCACTATCGCGCAACAGAGTGCGCATGTAAACGCCCGAGCGGTAATCAGCCAACCGCCGTTTTACATTTTTTGGAGTTGTTTTGCGGCGGTCAGGTGCGCCTCGCTCCCAGTTGCGAATACGATCGGCGAACTTGAGTGATCCCCAAATCAGCATCATCGGAATCACGGTGTAGAAAGCAACTTGAAACGCAGTCGGTATACCGCCAAAGACTTCTCTGTGAATTAGCGAGGTGCTTTTCCAACCAGTCAATTGCGGAACAA
This sequence comes from Acidimicrobiaceae bacterium, assembly GCA_947488385.1. GTDB lineage: Bacteria > Actinomycetota > Acidimicrobiia > Acidimicrobiales > Ilumatobacteraceae > BACL27. Next base: position 1,930 of record CANKZL010000167.1, read on the forward strand.
TGCCCGAGATCATCGTGAATGTGCCGATACCGACACCAAACGCGATTGAAAGTTGATACGGCTTAAAGCGTTTTGTCACTGGCAATTCGGTTGTCATGTGGGTCGAGTACTCCGTTTAGTAACTGGTACTCAGACTAGTTTTCTCAGCCGAAATACGCGCGATCCAAGTCACGGATGCGCAAAGACAAAGAACCCAGCAACTTGTGTGTAAGTGCAGGAACTTTGTCCGTGACGCGAAGGAAGTTTCCACGGCTAATTACGAGAAGTTGGCATTCGGTGTCGCAAGTGACAGTGGCAGTTCTTGGGCCGTGGTCGAGAAGCGAAAGTTCGCCGACCACAGATCCGGTGCCGAGTGTGGCGACTTTCTTACCGCTGCGCTTGACAGTGGCTTTGCCACTCAAAATAATGAAGGCCTCTTTACCTGGGTCGCCTTGCTTGATAAGTGTGGCGCCTTTTGCCAGAGTGATGCGATCCCCCGCCTTAGCGATTCGCTCGAGATCTTTGGAAGAACACGAAGAAAATAGCGGTGAATAACGCAGATGTTTTAGAGAGTTTTTGATATCAGCCATACGTACATATTAGTGACTATTTGCGACCATCTTTCTTACTTTGGTCGGCGACAGCCTTTGTTGCTTTGGCAATCTCAAGTGGGTCACCGAGATACGCAACAGTGGCAACAGTCATCTCAGAATCAAATTGATATTTTCTTGGCACACCAGTTGGAATGTTGAATTCAGCGATTTGCTCGGGGCTCATTTTTTCGAGATGCATTACGAGTGCTCTAAGCGAGTTGCCATGTGCGGTGATCAAAATGTTTTTACCCGCTGATAATTCGGGTAAAACTTGTGTATTGAAAAACGGCACGACTCGAGCAACGACATCTTCTAGACATTCGGTACTTGGCAGGCTGCTTGTTGTGATGTGTTGATATCGCGAATCATTGCGAGGATGCTCGGGACTCGTCAGTTCAACTGGAGGCGGGGCGATGTCGTAACTGCGTCGCCAAAGATTCGTTTGCTCGGGACCGTATTTTTCGGCAGTTGCTTTTTTATCTAGACCTTGCAACGCTCCGTAGTGGCGCTCATTGAGCAGCCAATTTTGACGAAC
>CANKZL010000168.1 GCA_947488385.1 Acidimicrobiaceae bacterium
TTGTTCGCTATTTACGCGACGCATTTTTGTCGTTGATGGCACCAGAATTAGTGCAGTTACCAAAAGAACGCGCCGAGATTGTTGGCGAACAAGCCCGTCGCATGGGTGCAACAAGTGTCGTGCGGGCGATCGAAGTTTTAGGCGACGTGCTAATTGAAATTCGCCATGCACCCGATGCAAGATTGTTGCTCGAAGTTGCTGTTGTAAAACTCACACGGCAAAATTCAAACACCGATGTTGCAGCGCTGATGGCGCGAATCGAACGACTTGAGTCAGGTGTTACTGCAATGCGAGATTCAACAGGGCCAATTGCTCGTCCCGCACTTTTAGATCCGAACACTGGTCGAGCCAAGCTTGGTGGGCGAGCAGCGTCGGCAATGCCCGTGTCTAGTCCGCAGCCAACAAAAGCTGCTGTTAGTTCCGAACCTGCGAAACCTGCCGAGGCTTTGCAACCAGAAAAATCTGTAGCGCCGATGGGTGATGCCGAACTTAAAACGCGATGGCCTGAAGTTGTCGCGGCACAAAATCCGCAACCAACAAAACCTGCAGTTAGTTCTGAACCTGCGAAACCTGCCGAGGCTTTGCAACCAGAAAAATCTGTAGCGCCGATGGGTGATGCCGAACTTAAAACGCGATGGCCTGAAGTTGTCGCGGCACAAAAACCAATCGTTCGTGCGCTCTACAGTGCCGTCAGCGTAAGCGAATGTAAAGATGGCGTGCTCACACTTGTCGCGCCGAGCGAAATGCATATTTCTAAATCCACCGAGCATCTACAAACTTTGATTGATTCGTTGCTTCGAGTCTGTGGCAAAAAAGTTGAAGTCAAATTCATTGTTTCGGCACCTAAACGCGGCAAGTCAAACCAAGATTCATCACCACGCGAAGACGACATAGACATCGTTGAAGACATTTCTGAAACAACAAACGCCCCAGTTGGCAAGCAATCTTCGGCAATTGACGAACTAGCTAAAGCTTTTCCAGGGTCGCAGATTATTGACAACAAGAAGTAGCTAACTATGGCGTCTGCTTATACCCAACCAATGCAGGCACTAATTGATGCGTTGTCGCGCTTGCCGGGCATCGGCCCAAAGTCGGCGCAAAGAATTGCTTTTCACCTGATTAAAAGCGAAGACCGCGATGTTGAGCAACTCTCAAATTCGATCACGAAAGCCAAAGCCACGGTTAAATTCTGTCAGCGTTGTTCAAACTTCGCCGAAGCAGATCTTTGCCAGTTCTGTGGTGATGATCGACGTGATGCAACGACGATTTGTGTTGTCGAAGAATCTCGAGATGTCGTGGCGATCGAAAAGACACGTGAATTTCGTGGGCAATATCATGTTTTGCTCGGCGCAATTAATCCACTTGATGGCATCGGGCCCGAGCAGTTGAAGATTCGCGAGTTGTTGGCACGCATTGAGCCACAAGGTGTTAAAGAAGTTATTTTGTGTCTGAATCCAAACACAGAAGGTGACGTAACGTCGATGTATCTTGCGCGAGTGTTGCGACCGTTAGGTGTGAAAGTTACGCGAATTGCTAGTGGTCTGCCGGTTGGCGGCGATCTCGAATACGCCGATGAACTTACGCTGGGTCGTGCTCTTGAAGGGCGACGAGAAGTCGCCGGCTGAAACTAACTGACGCGCAAAATTAACGCGTCACCTTGTCCGCCGCCGCCACATAATGCGGCTGCTCCCATTCCGCCGCCGCGACGTCGAAGTTCATGCAACAAAGTTATTGCGAGACGATTGCCGCTCATGCCAATTGGGTGACCAAGCGCAATCGCGCCACCATTGACGTTGACAATTTCGTCGGTGATTCCCAAGTCGCGCATTGATGCAACGCCCACCGCGGCAAATGCTTCGTTGATTTCAAACAAATCAACGTCAGAAACTTTTTTACCAACTCGCTCTAGGGCTTTGAGAATGCTGCGACTTGGTTGATGAAGCAACGAAGCATTGTCTGGGCCAGCCACCATGCCATACGAGATAAATTCACCAAGTGGCTTTATGCCGCGTTTGTCGGCTTCGCGTTTTGACATCATTACAACTGCAGAACCAGCATCGCTAATTTGACTTGCATTGCCTGCCGTGACTGTGCCGGTTTTATCAAACGCTGGCTTTAACGATGCGAGTGACTCCATTGTTGTTGACGCACGAACTCCTTCGTCGTTGCTAATCACAATCGGGTCGCCCTTGCGTTGGGGAATACTGATCGGCACAATCTCGTCTGCGAGTCGTCCTGCAGCGATTGCAGCCGCAGCGCGTTGGTTGCTCTTCATCGCTAAATCGTCTTGCGCATCTCGACTGATTTCGCCAGCCGCGTATCGCTCGGTGCCAAGACCCATGAGGCAAGCATCAAATGCACACCACAAACCGTCGCGTTGAATTGCGTCGAGTAATTGCACATCACCAAATCGAAAACCGCTGCGTGCGCCCATCGCCAGATACGGCGCATTGGTCATGCTTTCCATTCCACCTGCGACGACAATGTCTGCTTCTCCGTTGGCGATCATTTGATCTGCCAAATAAATCGAGTTAAGTCCGGATAGACAAACTTTGTTGATGTTGACGCTTGGCACGTTCATCGGAATGCCCGCTTTGGCGGCGGCTTGACGCGACGGCACTTGACCTTGTCCTGCCATCAAAACTTGCCCCATGATCACGTGTTCAACTTCGTGTGGCGCAACACCTGCGCGTTGCAAGGCTGCAGCAATTGCAAACCCTCCAAGTTCAGCGGCGCTAAATGACGCGAGCGCCCCACTGAGTTTTCCGATGGGTGTACGGGCCCCTGAGATGATGTATGAACCTGGCATGGGTTTCATCGTAGGGGTTTCGGGTCTGTACTGTGAATTCATGAAAAATATTTTGGAAGCCATCAAAAATGGGGCTGACTCGGCCACATTTGCAGCATTAGAAATTCCTGCCACGTACCGCGCAGCCGTAGTGCTCAAGAGCGAACAAGAAATGTTTGCTGGTGTCGCGTCCGCCAAGAAAGACCCACGCAAGAGCGTGCACATTCAAGATGTTGCGGTGCCACA
>CANKZL010000169.1 GCA_947488385.1 Acidimicrobiaceae bacterium
CCAAGACCGCCGCCGCCGACCATCCCTGAAATAATCGCCATCGCCAAGACCATCATCACCATTTGATTGATCGCCAAAATAATTGACGGCATCGCAAGTGGCACACGCACACCCCACAAAACTTGGCGCTGCGTTGCACCGAAAGTAATCGCAGCCTCGACTGATTCGTTGTTGACCTGGCGGATACCAAGACTCGTGAGACGAATGCCCGGCGGAATCGCGTAGACGACTGCCGCGACGATGCCCGGCACAGGGCCAACCGAAAAAATCATCACGAACGGAATTGCATAAACAAGATTCGGAATTGTTTGAAACGCATCGAGCACTGGCGAAATTATCGCTTCAATGCGCGGACGGCGACCGATCCAGATGCCGATCGGCAACGCGATCAGAATCGAGATGAACACAGCGACGACTGTCTGCGTGAGAGTGTCGACGGCGTCAAGCCACCTGCCGGTGAGACCGATGAATGTGACGCCACACGCGGTGAATAGCGACAACTTCCAGCCGGCAACGTAAAACGCAAACGCGGCTGCGACGACGACGACTGCCTGCCAGGTGATCGTCTCGTTAAACAGTGTTTGTGCGCGAACGAGAATTTCACGCACGATGAAATCGTTAAATGGCCGAGTGAGCACATTAAAAGTTGTGCGAAACCATTTGAAACCTGTGTCGATCGGGTCGGCGAACGATGTGCCCCACGAAAACGGAAACTCAACCCAACCCAACAACCTGCCAACAACGGCGACAAGCGCGAGACCAATTAGCGACGTATATAAGGTGTTGCGTTTGATTCTGACTCGTCGCGCCCCGGGCGTTGAAACAAGCGACATGCTGACACGGTCGAGCACGAGCGCAACCGCGACAACGGCAAGGCTGACGACAAGCCCGCGACCAGGTTCGAGACGGCGAACGGTCTGATTAATTTCTTGGCCGAGACCACCGGCGCCGACCAATGTTGCGATCACGACGATGCCGAGCGCCATCATCACGGTTTGATTGATGCCCGTGATTATTGACGGCACAGCAAGCGGCAACTGAACTTTCGCCAGAATCTGACGTTTGGTTGCGCCGAACATTTGTGCTGCTTCGACTGCTGATCTTGGCACTTGCTGAATGCCGAGCGCCGTGAGTCGAACCATTGGTGGCAACGCGTAAATCACTGTTGCGATCGCCGCTGGTGCTGGGCCGATGCCAAAAAACAAAACAATAGGGATTAGATAAACGGTTGCGGGCACTGTCTGCATGCCGTCCAGAATCGGGCGCAGCGCAACTTCAACGCGTGGCTTCAACGCCGCCAGCACACCAAGTGGCACGCCGATTAATACACAGATGAAAACAGCAACTGCCATCAGCGAGATTGTGACGATGCTTTCAGACCAGACGCCCACAACACCTGGGTAGATAACGGCAAAGGCTGTAAATGTCGCCAGACCCCAACGTCGGGTGCGCGCGACAATTGCGAACACGATGATTGCCGGCACGAACCATGGCAGCCAAGTGAAAACTGATTCAACTAATTCGATACCGAATTCGACGACTGAAATAAACGGGTTCAATATGAATTCGAACATCCAGTGATCGTTGCGATTTTTGCGAACCCACGACTGAAGATTTGTGATCGGTTCGGCAAGACCGATGTTTAGCGAATCAGGGAACCCACGTGTGCCCAGAGTTTGAGCAAGAATTATTAAGACAAACAGACCGCTTAATCGGCGTTTCATTTTTGTTCGGCTTGCAAAATGTTTGCAACACTTGCGCGATTGACCACACCGATTGCTTGATTGTTGGCGTCAAGCACTGTTATCGGTTCATCACGCTCGAGCAACATCGGGATAATCGTCTCAATCTTCGCCGATGCAACAACTGAGCGGCCGTTCGCAATTGATTGACCGGCCACAGTCACCGACTTGACACTCAGCACTTTTGCGCGCGGCACGTCGTTAACGAATTCGCGCACGTATGGCGTCGCTGGTAACGAGACGATTTCTTCGGGCGTGCCGATTTGATCGAACGAACCGTCTTTCATAATCGCGATGCGATCACCAAGTCGAAGGGCTTCGGCAAAGTCATGTGTAATAAAAACAATTGTGCGTTGCATTGTTTTTTGCAATCTAATTAATTCGTCTTGCATTTCTTTGCGAATCAATGGGTCGAGTGCCGAAAATGGTTCGTCAAACAACAAAATTTGTGGATCAACTGCTAGCGCACGTGCGAGACCAACGCGTTGTTGCATGCCGCCTGATAATTGTTGCGGATAGTGATCGGCCCAACCATCTAAGCCAACAGTTTTTAAAACTTCAGTTGCGCGGGCAAGACGAGTCGACTTGTCAATTTTTTGGACCTCGAGGCCATACGCAATGTTGTCGATTACTTTTCGATGCGGAAACAAACCAAAATGTTGAAACACCATTGATATTCGTCCGCGCCGCAATTGGCGCAGTTGGTCTTCATCCATTGCTAAAAGATCGTCGCCACCGAGTGAAATTTCACCTTGTGTTGGCTCGATCAATCGCGACAAACAGCGAATCAAAGTTGATTTGCCCGAACCCGACAGACCCATGACGACGAACGTCTCGCCTTGTGTGACACTGAACGAAACATCTCGAACTGCGACGGTTTGTTGAGTTTTTTGCAGAATTTCGGCACGGCTTGAGCCAGACCTAGATAGTTCTATGGTGCGAGTGCTGTCACCCGGGCCGAAAACTTTCCAGATATGGCGCAGATCAATCGCTGGTGTATCCCCCGAACCCATTGCCGAAACAATAGTGCCACTATTCACTAGTAAGCCAAGGCTTGCTATGGTGATTACAGCCCTAGTTGGGGCTTAAACCACGATCACACAAAATTCAGGGGGAGAAAATGGGATTACGAAACAAGAAGTTTGCCATCGGCTTAGTGTCGGTTGGCGCACTGTTGCTTGCAGCCTGTGGCGGCAGCGACGGTGACAGCGCAGGCGGCACTGAGACCATCAGAGTCGCACGCAACAACTGGACCGCTTCGGCGATCGAGGTTGAAATTGTAA
>CANKZL010000170.1 GCA_947488385.1 Acidimicrobiaceae bacterium
ACCACGCAATAGGGCTTGGCCAACTTCGTCGCTGATGCGAATCTGATAGTCGGTCATGGGGTATCCATTGTCGCGCCCGGACTGCGTAAAACGCGCGTGGCAAGTGCATGGCCCGCTACGACACATATATATGTGTCGTGACTCGCACCAGATGTTGTGCCAGCGCGCTGTTCGGCAAACTTCGTCAAAAACCCAGCGGCAAAAGCATCGCCGGCCCCAGTTGAATCGACAATCTCACGAACTTGTTCAACATCAACTGACCTCACAACGCTGTTTTCGATCACCGTTGTTGGGCGAGCACCAGCCTTGATCACCACAATTTCAAGACCAAGGGGTTGCTCTTTTAAGTTCATTACTTCTGCTTCGTCTGCATTGCAAAAAAATATCTTCGGTCGAAGTTGGTGTACCAAATCGCGAAACTTGTCGACACCAAATGACTTGATCAGCGACGCTGAAGATGCATCAATCGAAACGGCAATATTTTTATTGTGGGCTTGCTCGATGCATTGTTGAGCCGCCTCACTCAGCGGTTGCGAAAACAGTGAATATGCAGGCACGTGCAGAACTGAAACACCCTCATGCCAATTTGCTGGCGCACGATTTAGTTCAGTTGCCGCCGCACGATCGGTGAGCATCGTGCGTTCGCCGTCTGGTGAAACAATCACGACGATCGAGCCAGTGCGACCACTTCGCACAACGCACGGGTGCACACCTGAAGATTCGAGCGCCTCAACAAGCTGATCACCAAGCGTGTCGGTGCCAACTTGGGCAATTAATCGCGCGCGATATTTGTTGTGTTGCTGTTGAGCAACAGCACTGGCAAAAACTGCGACGTTTGCGGCGCTACCTCCGCGCGTGCGAACAATCCGTGAAGGGGTGTCGGTGCCGTAACTTAAGTTTGTCGGCAACCAAACGACTACGTCTTCGACAAGATCGCCGATGACGCACAACACGTCGAGGCGAGATTAAACCGAAAGAAGGTCGCGAGCGCCAGTGTCGCTAGACGGGTGACGCAACTTGCTCATCGCACGGGCCTCGATCTGACGAATGCGCTCGCGTGTCAAGTTAAATGCTTCGCCAACTTCTTCGAGTGTGCGTGGCTCGCCACGGTCAAGACCAAATCGCAATGCCAAGATTTCTCGCTCGCGCTGATCGAGTGGCGCCAACAGTCGCGAAATTTCTTCGGGCAACAATGCAGTTGCAGCAACTTCAAACGGTGATTCTGCTGAACGATCTTCAACCACGTCACCGAGTTCGGCATCGCCGTCTTCACGCAACGGCTCTGACAACGAGAGTGGCTCAGCAGCAAAACGAAGTGCTTCTGTTACTTTGTCGGCTGGCATGTCGACTTCTTCTGCCAATTCGGCGAGCGTCGCGTGGCGACCGAACTTCAACTCGAGGCGTGAGCGGGCTTTTTGCAAACGAGCCAGCGTGTCGCCAGCGTGAACCGGAAGGCGAATCGTGCGACCCGTATTGGCGATGCCACGAGTGATTGCTTGGCGAATCCACCAGGTTGCATATGTTGAAAACTTAAAGCCCTTACGCCAGTCGAACTTTTCGACGGCGTGCATCAAACCTAGGTTGCCTTCTTGAATCAAGTCGAGCAACGGCAGCCCAGATGCTTGATATTTCTTGGCAATTGACACAACCAAGCGCAAGTTTGATTGCACGAATTGGCGTTCAGCACGCGCTCCGGCTCGAACAACTTTGTTCAGTTCGCGACGACGAGTTGGAGTGATTTGTTTTTCAGATTTCTTCAAAGATGCTTCGGCAGATTTGCCTTCTTCGATCGCTTTTGCCAATCGAACTTCGTCATCTTTGGTGAGCAGAACATATTGACCAATATCTGTGAGATAAAGCCGGACAAGATCTTCGTCGTCTCGGTCAATTCTCTCTTTGGCCACGAAATCTCCCGTTTATCAAATTTCACACGAAATAACATTGAATTTCATTCGTCACACTGGGTGCGACACGCCTAACGATACCGACGAGGCGCATATCTCACACGCCAAAAAGAAGAATTTTATGCATGAAATTAGGGGTCTTTTTTCGGATTAGTTTGCCGCCACATCGAAGCCACTCGCGCCCACGAGGCTGTATTATTTGCTTATGTCAAATCCGATTCTTAATGAAAAGTCATTTGCAAAAGTTATAGAACGTTCTGCTGGCGACGCAGGTTGGGCAGCGCCGCAATCTGGTGCGCAAACATTTGGTGCGCCAATTTCGGACGGTCCAGTATCGCCGTATACCTCGGCTGAGACGATGACAGCAAGCGGCACGGCGAGTGCGGGCATGTTGTTGACACTTTTGTTGCTCGCCTCGGCAATTTTCGGCTGGTCATCAGTCAGTGAATCGGTTGAAGGTGCCGTGCAGTTTCCAGCATGGACGATTGGCGGTGCGTTGGCAGGTTTCGTGGTCGCTTTGGTTCTCACTTTCAAGCCAAAACTGTCGCGCATTCTCGCGCCGATTTACGCCATCGCTCAAGGTGTTTTTGTTGGTGCAATCTCGAAAGTTTTCAACACGGCTTATGACGGCATCGTTTTGCAGGCTGTCGGCATCACCCTCGGCGTCTTTGTTGTAATGCTCGTGCTCTATCGCACTGGCGTCATTCGCGTCACCGACAAAATGCGTCGAACTGTTATTGGTGCGACGTTGGGCGTCGCTGTGTTTTACGGAATTTCGTTCTTGATGAGTCTTTTCGGTGCCAACATTTCGTTCTTCAACAGTTCAAGTTTGATGAGCATCGGCTTTAGTTTGTTGGTCGCAGGTCTTGCAGCGATGAACTTGGCACTTGATTTCGACTTCATCGAGCGCGGCGAACAAGCTCGCTTGCCAAAATACATGGAGTGGTATGCAGCATTCGGTTTGCTAGTCACGATGGTCTGGCTGTATCTCGAAATTTTGCGCCTCTTGGCCAAACTTCGCGACCGCTAAAACAAAGTCGCTATCTCGCACACGGTTTTGTGCGCTGAATTCGCGCGCGACACTTTGAAACCGCGCAAACTGTAGAATACAA
>CANKZL010000171.1 GCA_947488385.1 Acidimicrobiaceae bacterium
ATCCGAGAACTATTGCGCATCTTTCAGCGATGAGCTCTGCCATTTCTAGAACCTTGAGCGTATGTTGGCTACCCAAGTTAAAAATTCCATCGCCAATTGATTCAGAGGGCAAGAAAAGACCATGTTTAATCGCCAAACAAGTGTCGGTGAAAGGTAAAAAATTACGGTATTGCAAGCCGTGTGATCTGAGAGTCAAATTTTTATTTATCACCACTTGGCGACACAGATCGTTCGCAATGATTTGCCAAATCTTTGCATCTTTTGTCATTGGTGCGCCAAAACCGTTGGCGCTGCGCAAACTCAAACCTTCAATTTTGCCAGCGTGGTTTGCGCTGCCAACTATTGTTTCGGCGTCAAGGTGAGTTTGTGCGTACGGGTCAGTCGCTTGCGGTGTTGTGTTCTCATTGATCAAGCCAACTAGAGAATTGCCATACACCTGAATTGTCGACAGGTAAACAAAACGTGTTTGGGGTTTGCAAGCTTCAACAACTCGTTTTGTGTATTCGACATTTACACGCTGTGCACCATCCGAGTCTGCGCGTGATTCTGAGTCGTTCAGCGCGACGAGATGAACCACATGTGTAATACCAGTCAACATCTCATTTATGGATGATGAATCTTCGAAATTGACCTCAAAAGTTTCAGCATTTGGAGCCCAACTCGGCGAACTTTGTTTAGATCTCGAAGCAAGTCGCAAATTTATTTGCGGATCTTCAGCCAGTAATTGCGCTAGTCGTCCGCCGAGCGTGCCGAAGCCGCCCGTCAGAAGAACATTTTTGGTCATCGATGAACTAGTTGCCAGTTGTATGGAAAGTGTGGGTCACTTGGATCTCGCCGATGAATTTCGCCTGGGTCGTGGGGGATGCTTGCACAATTTGCGACAACAGCCATTTGAGTTCCAACGCCTTTGAAGCCGTTCCATACTTGTTTAGGCACCGTCACAAGCCAGTAGTTCTCTTCACCTAAAAACAATTCTTGCACTTCACCCTTAGTAGGGCTCTCTGGTCGGTCATCGAAGAGTACAAACTTTATTCGTCCAAACGGAACCGCGTAGTTAAGCACCATCGTGTCGTGGTAGTGCCAAGCTTTAACTGCATCAGGAAATACACACGAGAAGTAAATCTCACCAAAGTTCTGAAAGTGTTTATCAGTTGACTTGAGCATATGCATGACCTTGCCTCGCTCGTCCGCAATCTGCATTAGTGGGGTGATTATTACTCCATCAATCATTTGAGTTTCTCCATATATTTTGCTAGTTGTGACTCGGAAGTCTCACGCACAGACGCTTTATTAAATGTCTTCAAGTACCAAGAAACAGTCTGAAACATCGTTTCTTCAAACTCCCATTGAGGAGACCAATTCATTAGTGTTTGGGCTTTTTCGCAATTTAGATGCAACAGCCCTGCTTCGTGCACCTTCGGGGTTGCTTGATCTACTTTTACTTCCCCAGATCCCCAAATAGCGACAGCACTTTTTGCCACATCCAGAACGCTGAATTTGTCTGATTCTGCTGGACCAAAATTCCATGCACCGTTATAACGGCTCGGCTCTTTAAGCAGAAAGTCTGCGAGCTGTATGTAGCCAGACAAGGGTTCAAGCACGTGTTGCCACGGTCGAGTCGCATCTGGGTAACGCAAAACAATCGGCTGACTTGTTTTCAAAGCCCGAATGCAGTCAGGCACGATGCGATCTTGCGCCCAATCGCCTCCGCCGATCACGTTTCCGGCGCGCACTGTTGCAGCACCAAAGTTGGCTCGATCGGTAAGAAAAGATTCAAAAAACGAACTGAACACAAGTTCTGCTGCCGCTTTCGATGCACTATACGGATCGCGGCCGCCGAGTTCATCAGTTTCGCGATAACCGTGAGTGACCTCTTTGTTTTTATAACACTTGTCTGACGTCACAAATATGAGTGAGCGAATCGATGGGGTGCTTCTCACCGCTTCCATCAAGTTGATAGCACCACCGATGTTTGTGTCATATGTAGTTTTTGGGTCAACATAAGACCTTCGAACAAGAGCTTGGGCCGCCAAATGAAAGACAATTTCAGGTTCTGATTCGTTTATAAATTTCTTTAGTGCGGCGGCATCGCGTACATCACCATCTTGGTGTCGAATAATTTTTTCAAGTCCGAGCTGTGAAAAGTGTGTCTGACTATTTTCGGCGGGTAGCGCAAAACCCGAAACTTTTGCGCCAGCAAGATGAAGCCACAGCGATAACCACGAGCCTTTGAAACCAGTATCGCCAGTTACAACAACACTTTTACCCTTTAGGTTCTCAATTGCTTGTTTCAGCGAACCCATGGTGCCTTACCTGTTTTATACATTTGATTTAGTAGTTCCCAGTCGCGGTAAGTATCCATGCATTGCCAAAATTCATCGTGCGGATACATAGTCATTTTGTGCTCGTGAACAATTGATTGAATCGGTTCTTTTTCAAAGACCAAGTCTTCACGATTCTCGAGATAATCAAAGACTTTTGGCTCACAAACAAAGAATCCACCCGAGATTCGCCCGCCGGACGCTTGAGGTTTTTCGTTGAAGCCGGTCACATTGTTCTGATCGTCAACCTGCAACTCGCCGAATCGACTTGGCGGCCTCACACCGGTGACAGTCAAAATTCTCTTGTTGACTTCGTGGTGTTTCATCAATTTGTTTAGATTGACGTCACTTAGTCCGTCGCCATAACTGAGCATAAAGGTCTCTTGTCCGATCAGGTTTGCAACTTTGCGCAACCTTGCCCCAGTCATCGCATCTAATCCGGTATCGGCCATTGTGACTACACAGTGGACATTGTTGATCAGACCAGTGAATTTGTGGATGCTTGGAAGCTCGGGCTGTGACGCCACCTGCTGAATTTCGCCTGGTTGTTGTCGAAAGAAATCAACTACGGTCTCTGATTTGTAGCCAAGACACAGAACAAACTCATTTAATCCAAAACTTGCGTAGTAGCCCATGAGGTGCCAAAGAATTGGCATTTGTCCGACTCTTATCAATGGTTTTGGAATGTC
>CANKZL010000172.1 GCA_947488385.1 Acidimicrobiaceae bacterium
TGCCAGCAGAGAACGCTGACTTGGTGCCGCTGTTGGACACGATACTTGACACAATTCCTGCTCCGAAGGCAGACCCATCCGCACCACTTCAAGCTGTTGTCGCCAACCTTGACGCTTCTGATTATCTTGGTCGCCTTGCAATTGGACGTGTTGAAGCAGGCGTGCTTAAGAAGGGCGATATGGTCACGGTTTGGCAGCATCCGACGCCGACAAATCCAGCGCCGTTCATCAAGCGCAAAATTTCGACACTGTTTGCATTCCGTGGAATCGGCAGAGAAGAAGTCACTTCAGTTTCCGCAGGTGACCTGTTCATCTTGGCTGGTATTGATGAAGTTGAAGTTGGCGACACGATCGCCGCACTTGAGAATGCTCCAGCATTGCCTCGACTTGAAGTTGATGAGCCTGTATTGCGCATGAGTTTCGGTGTAAACACTTCGCCGTTTGCTGGTCGTGAAGGAACTTTCCTTACGAGTCGTCACTTGAGCGAGCGTCTGTTCAAAGAAGTTCTAGGCAACGTTTCAATTCGTGTCAACACAACTGATAGTCCTGATGTGATCGAAGTTGCAGGTCGTGGAGAATTGCAACTTGCAGTACTAATTGAGAATATGCGTCGAGAGGGCTATGAGTTGCAGGTGAGCCGACCTGAAGTAATCACTAAAGAAATTGATGGTAAGAAACACGAACCGCTTGAAGCAGGAACAATTGACGTCCCTGACGAATATGTTGGTGCGGTTACACAGGCCCTCGCGCCTCGTAAAGGCAGAGTCGTGAATCTTGAGCAGGGCGATACTGGTCGGACAATTGTGAGTTTCCAGGCGCCATCAAGAGGATTGATCGGTTTCCGTTCTTTGCTTTTGACCGTGACTCGCGGAACAGCATTGCTTCACCAAAGTCTCAATGGCTACATGCCATGGGCAGGGGACTTGCCGCATCGCATGGGTGGTGCGATGGTTTCTGATCGAAAAGGTTCGACAACTGCGTATGCGCTCGACAATTTGCAACTACGCGGCACTTTGTTCGTCGCCCCAGGTGTTGAGGTCTACGAAGGCATGGTCGTCGGAGAAAATGCCCGAGAGGACGAGATGGTTGTGAACGCAGTTCGAGCCAAGGAATTGACGAATATTCGTACCCATAGCCATGACGATGGGCCCAAGTTAGCGACTCCAGTGACCCATACTCTTGAGTCAGGTATTCAGTGGATTGGTGAAGATGAGCTTGTCGAGGTCACACCAGGAAACATTCGAGTGCGAAAACGTTTTTTGAGTATGGAAGATCGTAGAAAATCGAATAAGAGCAGTAAGAACTAGCTCTTTGTTTTGCGTCGCACTTGAGGGTGCGGCAAGAATGTAGTACGCGGCTTTTGAAGCTGTTTGACGATCATTTCGTAGATTTCATCGCCACAAAGTTCGATTAGTTCGTCTTTTAGATATTTGTAAACGGGACGAGTGCCAACGAACGCAGAAGAGTCGTCTGTGCACCACCAGTGAAAATCGTGACCGCCGCCGCCCCAATCACGGCGCTTCCATTCTCTAACAATTGAAAGAATGTGGTCTTCGTCTTCGTCGTGTTGTTCAAGGCGTAGCGGAACCTGCCAGCAAACATCAGGTTTCCAATCCATTGGACGCTCACCGGCTTCAGTGGCAGCGATATGAAATGCGCAACCCATTCCGCCTTCGAAATCAGGACGATTGTGAAATATGCACGCGCCTTTGTATGAGGTCGTTACGTCTGAACCGTCTCGTTCTTTTCCGAGCCATTTGTTGTTTTGACCTTGTTTGAAGTTTTGCCAATGCTCTGGTTTGAGTCGTTTGACGAATTTCTTTACTGAAGCAAGATCTTCTTTGTCTATGAAGTGAGCACCGTAACTGCAGCAACCTTGATGCAACTCAGGGGCCGGATCATCAAGAACACCTTGGCAACCATTGCCATAAATGCATGTCCAATTTGAGCGCAAAAATGTTGCGTCGATCATCCATGTCTGCTCAAGGTCAGGATCGGCGAAACTAATCCATTCGTGAAGTTCTTCAGGCTGTGACATCTCGGAGCAGGCTAATGGCATACTTGTATGACTATGCAAAATGATGACAAAAATTTGGACAACTTAGAAATGATTGACAAGTTGAAGGCGATTTCCGAACAACTCGCAGACAAGGCTTTAGACGCCCTCAAACAGGCTCATGCAGCAGGCGAGTCGAAGCGACCAGAAATTGAACGCACATTGACACAAGCACGACGCGCGGTAGAAAAGGCAATCAGCCTGCTTATTAGAGACTAAAGAGCGTTGTCGTAATTATTTCTGGTTAATCGCGTCGATTAACTCTCGAAGTCGCCCGAAGTCACGTCGTGCAAATTGAAATGCCACGCGGAACTTATCGAGGCAGTCTTGATCCGATGATTCTTGACTCGTTATTTCAACCTTTTCGATAGTTGAGTTGACGCAGATATCGGCAAATTTTTGGTTGAGGTTCGAAATCTCTTTGTCGGTTAACTCTCGGTTCAATCGCAAAATTAGTCGCTTGCCTACAAAGCGCATCGAATGATAGGTCGAATAAAAATTTGAGATTTCGGCAACTGCATCGTCGACGTTTGAGCAGATTCGGTAGAGCGATAGATCTTGGGGAGAAACAAGTTTTCTCGGCACAAGAGTGTTTCGGACAAACTGATCAAGATCTTGCCAAAAAGGGTCATTTGGCAAATCGAGCACAACGATTGGCACTGGGTTTCCTTTCCCAGTTTGCGAAAGTGTTAAGAGCTCGAACATCTCGTCCAAGGTGCCGAACCCTCCTGGCATACAAATGAAGGCTTGAGACTCTTTTACGAGCATCAATTTACGAGTGAAGAAGTATCGCATTGAAACGTATTTATCGTCTCCAGCAATAATTGAATTCGCTGAAGTCTCAAATGGCAAACGGATGCTTACCCCAATTGACATTTCTCTTCCCGCTCCAGACATTCCGGCTTCCATGATTCCTGGGCCAGCTCCGGTGACAACCATCCAACCACTATCTG